>CAZGVZ010000173.1:5662-8163 GCA_964529145.1 uncultured Fibrobacteraceae bacterium
CATCCGCGGCGGGGGCACGTCGCCTCCGGCCGATGCAGCGAATCACGGACCCATGCCGGGAAGGTCGAATGAACCTGTTCGGGAAAATGCGCGGTCAGACATCGACCGCGGCCATCGACATCGGGAACCATTCCATTAAACTGGTCAAGCTGCGGCACCGCAGGGAAGGATATTTTCTCGAAGCCACGGGCATCAAGGAACTTCCCCCTGGAACGATCGAGGGAAGCGAGATCAAGAAAAAGGACCTGCTGATCGAGGTACTCACCACTCTGGTCAATCAATGCGACCCATCCATCGTGGAGATCGTCTTCTCCATGTCCGGACACGGAATCATTTCGGACAAGTTCACCTTCAAGATCGAACACGGGGAAAATGCGGAAGAGCTCATTCTCTGGGAGGCCGGACAACGCAGTCCTTTCGACGTTGACGACATCACGCTCGATTACAAGATCCTCCACCGCAATCAGGAGACGAACGAGATCGAGGTCCTGCTGGTCGCAGCGAAAAACGACATCATGCAGAACTATATCGACCTGCTGTACGAGGCGGGTCTCAAGCCGATCATCGTCGACGTCGATGCCTTCGCCATCAACAACTGTTATTCACTCGAGTCGAAGGGTCTTCCGCCCGCGGGGGTATGCGCGCTCATCAATATCGGGCACGATCTCACCAATGTCACGTTCATCAAGGACGGAATCTATCATTCGACGCGCGACATCTCCACTGCCGGAGATTTCTTCAACAAGACGGTCCAGCGAAATCTAGGGCTAAGCCCCGAGGATGCAGTACTGACGCTCAAGGGCCGCAGCACCGGAGCGATCGATCAGACAAAACTGTCGCAAAGCATCGAATACGCCGCAGAGGAGCTCTCCTCCGGAATCGATCTTGCGTTCTCCTATTTCAAGAGTTCCGAGAAAAGCGACAACATCGACAAAATCGTCCTCTCGGGCGGCGGAGCCTATATTCCGCATCTGTCCGAGTTCATGGAAAAGCGGCATCAGGCCCCTGTCCAGCTCTCCAATCCGCTGGCCTTCGTCGAATTCGATCCCGGCCTGTTCGGCAACATCGATCCGCAGAGCATATCTGCATTATTGACAGTGGCAATCGGGCTCGCGCTGCGAAAGGTCGAAACGGAATGATCGAACGGATCGAAATAAACCTGCTTCCGGCCGAATACCGGATTCACCGGAAAAAATTCGTGATCAGGAGGGAAGTGGCGTACCCGGTGCTCGTGGCGGCGCTCACCGGTTTCGTTCTCTTTTCCCTTACCTTCTGGTTCCAGAACTCGATCAGAATCGCTAAAAACGAGATACGGATAGTCCAGCAGAGCATCGACCAGAACCGTCCGATTCAGAAGGAGATCGATCAGTTGCGTCAGGACAAACAGGCGATCGAGCAGAAGATACGGGCGCTCGAGATGATCGACGTCAACCGTGAGAAATGGGTGCGTCTAATGGAGGAGTTCTCCAACCGCCTGCCGCCCTATACATGGCTGACATCCATAAAGGAGGAGACGTCCACACCTCCGGTCATCCATATCGAAGGCAGAACCCATTCGTTTCCCGAAGTGGCGAATTTCATGTCGAATCTGGACGCATGCAGTTACATCCAGGCGGTCGACCTCGCGCGCATCGAAAAGATTTCCGACGCCGATCGTACGTTCGATTTCGCGCTTTCCTGCGCGATCAATTCCGATGCCTATCTGTCTCTTCCTCCTTTCGCTTCCGCCGCCGGGGTGACCCGATGAAAAAGATTTCCATCAACCTCAAGGACCCCAGGCTCCGGGTCCCGGCTCTCATGGCCTTGCTGATCGCGGGGAGCGTCTATTACTGGTACACGAGTTTTTTCGCACCGCTCAGGGCGGATCAGATCCGGCTTCAGAAACAACTCAAGGCCAAGCAGGACACGCTGCGGGTGGTGCAGGCCCTCAAACCGCAGCTCACCCAGATACGCGGGGAGCTCGCAGCCGCACAGCGGCAGCTCGATTCGCTGAAGTCGATATTTCCCGATCGCAAGGAGATCCCAAAACTGATCCGGGAGATCACTTCGGTCGCCCGCGCATCAGGCATTTCCACCACGAAATTCAATCCCATGCCCGATGTTGAGCGGGAATACTACATCGAAAACAAATACTCCATATCGGTGGAGGGGGGGTATCACGAACTGGCGGACTTCTTCGCCTTTCTGGCCAATTTCACCCTCATCATAAATCTGTCCACGATGCAGATCACGGAAAATCCGGCGTATTCGACTGACGCGGATACGACAGCGTTCGATGGGAACGGTGAAACGCTTCCGACAGTGAGCGCGGCATTCGAAATGACCACTTTCTCATCCAAGAAGTGACGTTATGGAACATACCCACTCACATCGATTCTTGATTACCGCGCTTCGCGTGGTCTCTGCCGCCGCTTGTGTAATCCTGTTCGCCGCGACCCGTTTCGCCGCCGCGTTTCCGGTGGTTTCCGGAATAGACATACTCGGGGGTGAACGCGGGGTCG
>CAZGVZ010000174.1:0-7916 GCA_964529145.1 uncultured Fibrobacteraceae bacterium
CCTTTCCGGCCCAGGGTCCGGAGGCGACTTTCACTCCGGAAAGAAGAGCCGTATGTTTCGGTGAAGACCCCTTGAGTCCGGTGATCATGATCGGCCCACCGCCGGTGGAATGGGCATAGGGTCTCGCGCATTCGACGATACGGCATTCGATAAAAGTTTCGAGCATGGCCACCACTGTATCGAAATTTAACGCGGGATTGGCGAGCATGGCTTCCCGGTTGGCAGCCATAATCGCGAAAAAACCGGCCTGGCGAGAATCGACATCTGAAACCGGGATCGATTGTGCCTGGCTTTGAAGCTCATCGAATTGTGCCGCCGCTTTCTCGAGTTTTCTCGCGGAGCTTTTAGCGCATCTCCGGTGAGAAGTGATTAGCGATTGGGTCCTTCGCCGGATAATATCGAGCGGATCACGATCCGAACTCTTGATGAGCGCTTCAGGATTCAGCGCCTCTTCGGGCGAAATGCCGGAATGGGATCCCATCCCGATCTGACCGGATAGCGTTTCCCATTCTTCTTTCCACACCTGATCGAGGCTCTTTTGAGCCCATGTGAGCGAGAAAAGAGCCATTAGAAGGCCTTGGACAACGATGATTCCACGGATTTTCCTGCATTTCCGCATCACAACCTCCATAAAGGGATAGCCGTTATTTTTTTACATCCCGATTTTTATAATAATATAACTGAAAAATTTAAATTTTATTATATATTTTTACTAAACCTTTCAAGTGGTATACAAATTCAGGTAATTACCACGATGCAGGATAAATATCATGTCATTGTCAGTGATTACGGTACCAAAAACTGAAATAAGAATCATATGTTTAACTAAACATGGAGATTCTGCCGCACATTCATGATCCACGATACATTTACGACGGCTCTTCAACAATGTTACGCCATTCGCGTGAGGCTTTTGGCGGCAATGGCCGTATTTGCCGCGGGTATGCAACCATATTCGAAAATGAACCTTGAGTCCGTTATCGTCCGGGACCTTTCCGGAGAGAATCGTGGAATTTTGTAAAAAGAGGCCCTGCTGTATGGTAATTTTTATTAAGGTGTATCTCCGACATGCACGGATCGGAAATGAGTGGACATCCGTCACTTTTTCCAAAAGGATGGAAGAATGCGGTTTTTCAAAAAAATTCTGATATGGTGTTCTCCAGGGTTGTTAATCACTGCGTATGCTGCCGACCCTGTACTGGTCCAAACTATTGACATCAGCGATGCCGGTACGGGTAAACGCATGCTCCTCGGCGACGTCACCGGCGACGGTCGACTCGAAATGGTGATGATGCAGGGTGACCGGATGGACAATGATGCGTATATCGGTCATGAGGTAAATTGTCTAACAGTGTACGATTGCGACGGAAACATGCTCTGGCAGATCGGCGATCCCTCGAAAGGAGCTTCTACAGGATCCGACATTCCCGCACAGGTGTACGATATCGATCAAGACAGGCAAAACGAGGTACTTGCATGCATGGGTGGAAAACTGCGGATATTCAATGGCGCGGACGGCATGGAGGAGTCGTCCTTTACCTATCCGGACCGTGATGCCCACGACTGCATCATCATCGCTAATCTGGCCGGCAACAAGAAACCGCAGGATATCGTTCTCAAGGACCGTTACGACCGGATATGGGCCATGGACAGAACCGGAAAACAGCTGTGGAGTTACAAAGGCAATACCGGACATTACCCCTGGCCATTCGATTTCGACAAGGACGGCCGCGAGGAGATCATTTGCGGATTCGATTTTCTCACTCCGGACGGAAAAAAACAATGGTCCATGAACCAGGGCGGCCATGCGGATTGCATCTGGGTCGGCGATATCGATCAGGACTCCTCGAATGGTACGGAGATCGCCGTAGGAGGCGATGACGTTACCGTGTACAGGCAGAACGGTGAACTGATGTGGCGAAACGACAAACCGGTCGAGCCGCAGAATATCGCTATAGGCGACTTTCTGCCCGATCTTCCCGGGCTGGAAATAGGGGGGCAGGATCGTATAGACCGGGGCTCTCCCGGATCCGAGGCCATCTTTATGCTTTCGTCGACAGGAGAGACCACCTTTTACAAAACGCGATCGGGGTGGGGGAGCATCGCCTATATGTGTCATGGCTGGGATGGACATGGTTCCGATCATCTGATGATCTGGCGCGGGCCCGAGGGACCTGCGCTATTCAACGGATCGGTGGAGAAGGAAGCGTCGTTCAACGAAGGATACATGATGGCCGGCGATATGAACGGCGACGGGAGAGACGAGATAATCACCTTTACCGAATCGAAAGCCTTCATATATTCGAAAGAAAATTGCGATCTGACGAAGGCCGCCGAAGGGTGTCCGGCTCCGCGTCCGCAGCAGAAACGTCATTACTGCTTCACACGATACTGGGGGGGAGAATATTCGGAGATCGATTTCGATCCGTTGGCGGTTAAGCCGCCGCGAATGAAAGAAACGCGCGCTTCGGGGATTGTCGCCCGGGTTGTTCCGGCATACGGGAGACGGAGGCTCGTCGTGCGGGGCGACGGTGCAGGGAGTATAACCGCAGTTACAGTTTATTCTCTTTCCGGCAGTCCGGTGGGGCAGCGGATGATACGGAAGGGCTGTATTGATCCGGTCGCCGGCTTCGGGTTGCCTTCCGGCGCCTATCTGGTAAAGACGGAGCGGCTAAGGGACGGCATGCGGAATATGGATCGTTGACCCGCTCGATACGACTCGATACATGCGGCTCGCGAAGGGTCTCGACGGAACCGGTGCAAGGCACGGTATCGTAAGCTCCCCGGTATGACATCAATTGTCGGGCCGCTTCCTGAAGACGACCAGTTTATCCTCGCCCCGTTGATTCATGAAACACAACCTGATCCAGTCCGCCGGGCGTGCACTCCCTTCGATCCTGATTTCGTCCATGATGCCGGCGACGTAGTCGATGTCCCATGATTTTCCGAAGAGGAGAGGAAACGAATTGTCGATGGGAATTCCGGTGATTTCGTCGCTCCGGGATACTTCTGCACCATTATCGTACAATCTGATCACGGTTCCGTCGAAAGTACCGGTCAGGTAGTGCCATTCCCCCTGTGTCATTGGAACGGTCGTTCCTCCATCCTGGAATAATCCGCGCCACCAGGATCCCCTGGCCATGTGCTCCATGCGGATGCGTATGTTGATCGAATCGTACCAGAGGGTGTAGCTCGAATCCTTGAAAATGAAGCGCTGGGAATGACCCAGGGTCCCGATCCGCACCCACAATCCGACCGTGTAAGTGCCGGGAACCGGAACGTTTCCCGCGTTCAGGTAGTCGTCGGTTCCGTCAAAGGAAAGGGCTCTCCCCACAATACCATCCGTCAAGCTGGTCAGGGACATCGATCCGAATGGCGTCGCATCATGACCATTGGCGGTGCGGTCTTTGATTGTACCTTCACCTTTCGAAGGGTCTTCGTTCATATGCCATACACCGATAAATCCGTTCGCTGTGTCGAATACCGCCGGGGACACCGAGCCGCTGGAGGCGTCCGGATTCCCCCAGTACATCAGGATGGACTGCGTACTGTCGTTTCCATAAACTGTATCGACATTAACCCAGATTTCCGCTTTTCCGGCAGATGCGTCCCACCGTTCGATTTCATGGGAGAGCCGCAATCCGTCGGATTTCGTGAAACGGAGATCTTCGCCGTCACTCGCTCCCTGCGAAAAGTCGAACAGGGAATCGTTCAACCGGACGAGGACCGGGAAATCGTACACGTTTCCCGTAATGCCGGCGCCCGAAACTGCCGTGTTCAGAAAGAGTTTTGCGGCGTATTTCCAGGCAGCGTACTCCGATGCCACGGTGTCGCCGGCGACCACTGTCAGAGTGTCGTCGAGAAGATCGGTGGATTGAGATCCGGTCGAGGTGACATAGATTAGATCGGTAAATGCTCCTGCAGGTACTCCGTTCACCACCGTCAGGTGTGAAGCGGTGTCGTGGGCGGTAACCAAGGCGAAGGAGTTCGTGCCTGGAATATACAGATAATCGCCGTCGTGCGAAGACATTCCCGTAAGGTTCACGAGCACGGTTCCGGTCTTCCGGAGTCTGCCGGTATCCACGGTTACTTCGCTTTTTTGACCGGTGCATTCGATACCCATGACGAGCGCCTTCAGGCCGGCTGAGGTGGACCCCGCTTCGAGATTATAGGTTCCGGCGCCTATCCCGTCGAAGCGGTATTCTCCTCCGTCACCGGTGACGGTGCGAAATGACGCGGGAAGTGTGTCGCTCGAGACCGGATTATGGTCGACCGGCAGCAGTTGCAATCCAACGCCGGTCGCCGGCGCGCCCGTGCTGTCCACGACGATCCCCCTGGCAACGGTTTCGGAGCCGTTGCCTTCTCCGCCCGGCCCGGCGACATCGTGACGGCCACAGCCTGTCATCAGGGCAAGAAGGGTAGACAGTATCGACGAATGAATGGCCTTCATTGTTTTTTCCTGCTGATCCTGGTGAGGGGAAACGCGTGAAGATTGACCTGTATGACCCTGTCGATCGAGCGGTCGAACCGGGCGATATCGAGAAGCTCCTTTCGCAGGGCCGCGATTCTTTCGACCGCCATCCGGTAGCCCTCCTCAGACAGTCCCAGGGTGAGGGTGGAGGAGTGTCGTTGCTCTACGGGAAACCGTTCGAGTGCATCTTTCGCAAGCTCCATGGTCGTTTGCTGAAAATTGATCAACGACATGGAGCCGACCGAATCCCCGGTCGAAAGGATCCGCTGGGTCAGATGATACCAACCGTCCTCTTTTTTAGTGATGAGTGAGAGCCGTTCCAGCAACTCGATCGCCTTCTTCGCCTGCCCGGGCGTAATCGCCGGGATCAGCAGTTGCGCGAGTTTGGCATAGTTCCCGTCGAAAGGATAATAGGCGAGAAGCGACCGGATCGCGGAGTAATACCACGTGCTGTAGAAATCATACTGGTCGGGTCCGATATGGCGGATACGGGTCTTGAATCCGGAAACCAGCTTTCGAAAATGTTCATTTTTTTCGCGATGGGTCTTTGCCTGGTCGAAGCGCACCAGCAGTTCGAAATAATCGAGTTCCTTTTTCCCGAGCTCGAGCGCCTGGCCGAATTTCCGGATTTTATCATTGGGGATTTTCGTTTTCCCCTGGATGATCTGCGTGACGAATCCCTTGGATGAGAAACCGACTTTTCGTCCGAGTTCCTCATATGTCAATGGTGTTCCTCCGGCTTTTGCCGAAAGCAGGTAATCGTGCAGAAAAAGGCGGTAATCCGAATAGGTGAATATCGGTTTCATGTTTTTTGATAATATACTTCAAAAAACTTACATTTTTTATATTTTTATTACTAAACCCATACACAGGTAAGACAGTGATGGGATATTATCGTTCAGGTATTCGGGAGACGGTATTCAGGGTTCAGACCGGGGGATCAGGGAAAAAAATTTCAAACAGCCATAAGGAATAACCCTGATAATAAAAGTAATTTCCGGGTAAAATCAGTCAGTTACTGAAACAGATCCTAAAATTATTCAGAATTCCGGTTTCCGTATTATGAGTGCACGTGTATGGATGGTCAATTTTGCTGAATCAATGCAGGATTATTGATTGGCACCAATAGTTGTCATTTTTTGTGTTATATTACTAAACATGACAGCCGGGCTGAACCGCTGCGGAATCCAGGAACATTATTTCGGGCTACATACCTTCAGGCAAAGCATTCATTATCTGATAACAAGCGGAGCGTTGCGTGACCGGAAAATCGAACGCCGTATTTACAATAGCCGTGAGCGTCGTTCTCAACGCCATGCCACTCTATGCACAGAAGGATTATGGAGTACATGATCCTTCCACCATCGTCAAGGAAAAAGGACGGTATTACACCTTTTACACCAGCAACGGCGTCGAGTACGCGTACTCGACCGATCTTTGCACATGGCGGCGGGGTGGGGCTGTATTCTCTTCCGGTTTCCCCTCCTGGATCACCGGGTACGTATCCGGTTTCGGCGGCCACTTCTGGGCTCCGGAAGTCTTTTTCATGAACGACCGGTGGCACGTTTACTATTCCTGCTCGAGTTTCGGCTCACGTCGATCGGCGATCGGCCTGGCGACAACGGCTTCACTTGAGATTCCTGAATGGCAGGACAGAGGGATGGTGGTTTCTACGAACGATGCTTCCAACCATAACGCCATAGATCCCGCAATTTTGCGTCATGACAACAGAATATGGCTCGTGTACGGCTCTTTCTGGTCGGGTATCGTCATAACGGAACTCGATTCCACCACCGGAAAACCAATCGATAAAAGTGATCTTCATTATGTAGCAAACAGTGACCCGGAAGCTGCCTGCATCATACACCACGATGATCATTACTACCTGTTTTTCAACCGCGGGAAATGCTGCAACGGTGTAAACAGCACCTATTACATCAACGTCGGCAGATCCTCGTCCCCCACGGGGCCCTATCTGGACCGGAGCGGCAAAAAAACGAGCAGCGGCGGCGGAACCGTCATCCTCGAAACGCAGGGTCGATTTATTGGCCCGGGTCATTTCGGGTTCTTCTCCGAAAATGGCAGCGAGTATATGTCGTATCATTATTACGATGCTGACCGGAACGGTACATCGAAGCTCAAGATAAGCACTCTTTCATGGCAGGACGGCTGGCCGGTGGTGAACACCGGATTCGATCCCTGTGATCCCCCGGTACCGGTCACGAATAACGCCGGAGCAAACCATGGACCTGACATCAAGGTAACGTCCGCCGGCGGCAGAATCTCCTTTTACCTGAAAAAGGAGAGTTTTCTCAGAATCCGCATCTTCACGGTCTCGGGTAGGACGGTGCCGGCCACGGTGTCCGGAGGATTCAAAGCGGGTGTCAATAGCTTGAGTCTGGACCCGTTTGTGGCGGCGGGTAGTGGTGTATACTTTGTATTGTTCGAAACCGGAGGCACATCCGCGATATGTAAAAAATTCATCGATACCGGGCGGTAATCGTTACATTATAAGTTTGCAGGCGCCCTGTCAGAGCAGGCGCATGACATGGCAGGAACTGCAGTCGCGAAGCATGCCACCCCGGCTTAAGGCGCTAAAGGTCAGGTATCGGAAAAACACGAAATCTCTCAAGCCCCAGTAAGGTGCGGAGCGCAATTACGCGATCATATCAAAAAGAATTCGAAGAGGAAATGTATGACCATGAATACAATATGCAGTTTCAGACCAGGCATTCGGATACTCCGAATCTATCGATATCTGATCCTGATCTCTCTTTCGACTTTCGACTTTCCGTCCGCCGCGACCTATTTTGTCGCACCTGATGGCGACGATGCCGCTCCCGGTTCGATGGAAAAACCGTTCGCCTCTCTCAAAAAGGGCTGTGACAAGGCGGCTGCGGGAGATACCGTCTACCTGCGCGGAGGTACCTACGCGATGCGTTCAGGGATCTCCCTGAGGAAAAGCGGATCTTCCGACGCCAGGAGAATCAATTTCCTGGCATACCTGAAGGAAAGACCGGTATTCGATTTTTCCGGAATCACCTCCCAGACCAATGGCGTCACCATCAGCAACAGCGAGTGGCTCCGATTCAGGGGGCTTGAGTTCTGCAACGTGCCCCAGCTTACCTCAGCCACCCCCAACTGCGTGCTGGTAGACCATTGCGGTCACATAACATTTGAACGATGTGCGTTTCATCACAACGGTGGAACCGGTCTTTTTTTTGCGTACGGAACCGGTGGGCACCTGGTCCTCAACTGTGATTCGCACGACAACTACGATCCCTTGTCGGGTCAGGGCGATGGTCAGAACGCGGATGGCTTCGGCGTGCATTACCAGACCGCGGGTACAGACACCACGATCGTACGGGGATGCCGGGGGTGGTGGAATTCCGATGACGGCATCGACTGCATTCATCAGAACACCGCAGTCATTTTCGAAAACAGC
>CAZGVZ010000174.1:7926-8150 GCA_964529145.1 uncultured Fibrobacteraceae bacterium
AATCAAAGCCGGTGGTTACGATCTTCCACCGAACCGGGTACCGGAAAATGTGCCCCAGAACATCGTCAGAAACTGCGTTTCCTTCCTGAACGGAGACCGGGGCCTGAATGCCAATTATCATCCCGTTGCATGTAAATGGTACAACAACACGTCGTTCGGCAATAAAGGCGGCAATGTATTCATGGAGGGGATCGACTACCGGGGAGGATCGAGTTATACCAGGG
>CAZGVZ010000175.1:0-8128 GCA_964529145.1 uncultured Fibrobacteraceae bacterium
CGGAGGCATCGTCCTAATGCATCTGGGAACAGGGCGCAGGGAGGCCGGTGAACGGGTCCACCGCGTTCTCGGCACGCTGATCGATACGCTCCGGGCGGAGGGGTACCGGTTCGTGAGGGTTTCCGAAATGGCGACCGCCGCGGGGATCGACCTTGCGCTCATGCGCGAAAGAATCCATATTGAGCCTGTGTCGATCGATTCCTTCAAATCCGGCGCATCCGCGATTCCGGCACGCGAAGGAAAAAACGACTCGATGCGTATTCAATAAATTCCCTGACTGATCGGATTATTCGCTATGGATCTGACGCCGGAATATTTCATTCTCCGGATTCCCGCCATACTTCTTGCCCTTACGGTTCATGAATGCGCACACGGATGGGTCGCCTACCGATTCGGGGACCGTACAGCGTACGACGCGGGGAGGGTGACGCTCAATCCGTTCACCCATCTGGATCTCATTGGGACCCTTATGCTGCTTTTCGGCCCGTTCGGCTGGGCCAAACCGGTTCCCGTGGATTCACGTCATTTTTCCAATCCCAAAAGAGGCATCCTGTTCGTGAGCGCAGCGGGTCCGGCGTCGAACATCGTTCTTGCGCTCTGTTCCGGCTATGCGTTGCGCCTTCTGGGAACCATGTACCCGGGTTCGGTCGACATGACATACGGAGACAAATTTCTGCAGCTGTCGGTGCTCATCAATACCGGAATCGCGTTTTTCAACCTGCTCCCGGTTCCCCCGCTCGACGGCTCCAACATACTGCTCGGCATGCTTCCGAACCGTTACATCCCCGGTTATCTGAAGAAGAGCAGATATCTTCCAACGATTTTCATGATCCTGCTCGCGCTGGAATGGGGATTGAAAATACCTGTTTTTTCCAGGATCATCTATCCGTTCTTCGAACCTTTCTACAACTTCGTTCACTTCCTGATTTTCTGGAGAATTTCCTGATGAGTGCCATCGCTCCCACTCCGCAGCGGTTGAAGGCCGTTCTTCGCGCAATGCGCCGCGATTCGATGATCGATGAATATTTCTGGGGGGATGTGGACCGGATCTCTCCCGAAGCGCCGGTGCCCGTGGTCACGGTGCAGTCGGTAAGCAGGCGGTTGGGCGGCGCTGCCAATGTGGTGCAGAACCTGGCGAAACTCGGCGTGTCACCCTGCATAGTCTCCGTGTGCGGGAACGACGACAACGGAAGGGTGCTTTCGACCATGCTCACGGAAACCGGGTGCGCGACCGAAGGGCTCTACGCCTCAGGGGAACGGCCGACCACCATCAAGACGCGCATCATAGCACGCAACCAGCAGGTGGTCAGGGCCGACCGGGAGCTGATCCGCGATCTCGACGACGCAGAGTCCGCCGCGCTTCTGGCGGCTTTCGGCCGTCTGTGCGAAAGGGCGGACGGCGCCATCATCTCCGATTACGGAAAAGGGGTCGTCTCCCCCGGGCTCGTCACGGCCATTCTCGGGAACTGCGTCTCGAAAGGCAAGTTCGTGGCGGTCGATCCCAAGGAGCGGCACACCCATCTCTACAAGGGTGCTTCGGTCATCACACCAAACCTCAGGGAGGCGCACATGCTCCTCGGGTATCCGCAGCGCGCCTGCAGCGACGGCGAGATCGAAGCGCTCGGATGGAGAATCGTCGAGTCCTACCGGCTTCCTTACCTCCTGATCACGCTTAGCGAGCGGGGCATGGCGCTCTTCTGCCGCGAGGAGCGCACCTTCGACCTGCTGCCCACCGCGGCGCGAAAGGTGTTCGACGTCACAGGCGCGGGAGACACCGTCATCTCCGTCTTTACCGCCGCGATGAGCTGCGGCGCGACCCCTCTGGAAGCGGCGGATCTCGCGAATCATGCGGCGGGTCTTACCGTCGCGGAACTCGGAACCGCCTCCGCCGGGGCCGACGAAATTCTGGCGTCCTACGGTCACGGGACTCCCTGATGCGGAGGACCTCCCGGATGGCGCCTCTTCAGGCTGCGGAAAAGCTCGTGTGCGCGATCGGCCGTCCTTGCTCCGGAGCTCAGGTTATAATTATTTTTAAACGATTTGTTCAGGGGCCCATAACTCAGTCGGTTAGAGTAGCGGACTCATAATCCGTTTGTCCTAGGTTCGAGCCCTAGTGGGCCCACATTTCAAAGAGCATGAGGAGGAATTTTGCAAACTTGTAAAGTTTGCGGTCGATGCATAGTACTATTCCGCCCCATCTCTTTATCACGACCAAAGCACCGCGGTATGTCCGGTGCTTTTTTTTTGTTTGGCGCAGCCCGGAGGAATCATGCTTGAAGACCTGACGTATCTGGTGCAACTCCAGGAGATAGATCTGAGAATTAGGGAACAGGAGATGGCCCAGGAACAGTATCCTGCGGCGGTCAAGGAACTCAAGGCACAGATCGGGGAGGCTGCCTCGGCGCTCGATGGGGTGAAGGAAAAGCTCGGGAAAGCCGGGGAGGACATGAAAAACTGGGAGGAGCAGGTGGCCAGGGCGCATGAGGGCCTCGAACGGAGCCAGGAGAGACTCAATTCGATCAAGACCAACCGGGAATACGATGCTGTGCATGCGGAGATAGAGGCCCAGAAAGGAATCATTAACAGCGCCGAACAGCGCAAGGCCGCCCTATCGGCGGAAATCGGAAAAATCGAAACCGCCATCGAGGAGAAGAAATCCGAGCTCGACCGTATCACCGCGGAAAACGACCCGAAGATCCGGGAGCTCCAGCGGAAAATCGACGCGATCGATTCCACCATTGCCTCCATCACCCTCGAACGCGACGCGGTCGTTCCCAAGATCGCCAAACATGTCTATCGCCAGTACGAGCTCATCCGTTCGAAACGCAAAAGCGGCCGCGCCATAAGCATGATCAAGTCCAACCGTACCTGCTCGATCTGCTACAAGGTGCTTGAACCGCAACTGTACAATGAAATCCGGCGGTCGACAAAGATGCTTCTCTGCCAGAGCTGCGGCTCGATCATGATCTGGCAACCGGAAAACGGTGAGGCGTAACCGACCGCCGGAGCACCCGCGGGTCCTCCAGTACCGCGCCCCCGGACCTGCCGTCCTATGAAGAACCGGAAACTCTACCGCAGAATGGCGACCTACCTCTCGGCGTACTGGCCGTGGATCGTCCTGTCCGTGGCTCTCTCGTTTCTCGTGGTTAATTTCGAGATGCTTTCGTACTGGTTCAGCGCCTCGCTCCTCCAGACGCTTTTCGAACCGGAATCCGCAGCGGCAGCCCGTCCGGAGTTCTCGCTGCGCAACCTCAACGCGCTTCTGAAATACTGGACCTGGAAGCTCATCTGGCGCGAGAATCCTTTCGACCGGCTCAAGCTGGTCTGCGGCCTGATGGCGTTCACTTTCTTCGGAAAGAACCTCCTCCTGTACTGTAAATCGCTGGTCATGGCGGCGCTCAACCTCAACGTGGTCAAGGACCTCAGGAATCAGCTCTACCGCCACGCCCTCGTCCTGCCGGTCACCTACTACGATCGCGCCAGGTCGGGCAACATCATGTCGATCATCATGAACGATGTCACGAGTGTCAACACATCGATGACCTCCACCTTCGACCGCCTCTTCATAGAACCGATGCGGCTGCTGTTCTCCATCGGGATGCTGTTCGTCATAAGCGTAAAACTTACACTCGCCATCTTCGTCATCTTCCCGCTCATGGCTGTCCTCATCACCTGGATCGGGAAGGCCGTGCGCCGCAGAAGCAAACGGGTGCTGGAACACATGTCCGGGCTCGTTTCCATCCTGCACGAAACGATAGGCGGAATCCGGGCAGTCAAGATGTTCAACATGCACTGCGTGGAGGGGGAGAAATTCCTTAAGGAAAACCGCAGGTTCATCCACCATTCGCTGCGGTCCACCATGATCGGCGCGGTCTCCAGTCCGCTTACCGAAGTGCTCGGGGTCGCGGTGGTCATCATTCTCCTCTGGTACGGCGGACGCCAGGTGCTCGCGGCCGACGGTTTCGGCGCTGAGGATTTCGTCCGTTTCCTCATCTTCATCTTCACCATGTTCACGCCGCTCAAGGCGCTCTCGACCATCAACAACACGCTCCAGAACGGATTCGCGGCCGCGGAACGGGTATTCGAAATTCTCGACGCCCCGATCGAACCCCTGGCCGATACGTACGCGGCGCGCACTCCGCCGTTTACAGGAAAAATCGAGTTTTCCGGGGTCGATTTCTCGTATCCCGGGGGGGAATCGGAGCCGGTGCCTGTGCTCCGCGACCTCACTTTTTCGATCCCCAAAGGATCGATCGTCGCGCTGGTCGGATCGAGCGGAGCTGGAAAGAGCACCATACTCGACCTGCTCCCCCGTTTCTACGACGTCTCCGGAGGAGCGATCCTCATCGACGGCACCGATATACGCACTCACGACCTTGCGGGTCTGCGCTCTCTGTTCGGCATCGTGGCCCAGGAAACGGTGCTTTTCGATGGAACGGTCTACAACAATATTGCCTACGGCCGCCCAGATGCGGCTGCCGAACAGGTGATCGAGGCCGCCCGCGCGGCAAACGCGCTCGAATTCATAGAAAAACTGCCCCGCGGATTCGACACTCTTATCGGGGAACGGGGAGTGATGCTCTCCGGCGGTCAACGGCAGCGGCTTTCCATCGCCCGCGCGCTCCTGCGCGACCCTTCCATTCTCATACTCGACGAAGCGACCTCCTCGCTCGATACGGAATCCGAGCTACTGGTCCAGAGCGCGATCAAGAACCTGATCGCCAACCGCACCGCGATCGTGGTCGCGCACCGGCTCTCCACCATTCGTCACGCGAACACCATACTCGTTCTCGAAGGGGGCCGGATCGTGGAGCAGGGATCGCACGAGGAACTGCTCTCGTTAGGCAAGAGATACAGGTATTTCCACGACATACAGTTCGCTCCCGCGCGGGAGTGAGAGTTGGACAATGCCCTGAAGGGCGACCATACTCCCGTCAATCCTGTAAACGTTTTTCATCATCGGGTCTGGCCATCCGGTTTTCGGGTCATCGTACTTGCAAAGCGGGGGTGCTCTGCGCCGGGTACCCGATCCCGAGAAGGCTCAAGGCGGTAAGGAATAACGATCACATCACTTTCCGGAGACATCCTGAACTTTCCCAAAGATTGTTTTAATTTCGCCCCTATGGCATCTCTTCACCTCACTGTTACCTGCAACCCGCGCGGCGAACCGGGACCGAAGTCGGCGATGTAGCAGCCGACAGGCAGCCGGGACGCCGATACAGTAGCTATAGTCCCGTTGCGTATCCTTTTTCCGCGAAGGTCGTACGTTAGGAAGGGATGCCCAGTGGTTCGAAGCGGCTGAAAACCGCCGTCTGCAGGCAGCCTTACCGCCGTAGTGGTGCAGACGGGACAGACGACCAGCTGATCGCACTGCCCGCGATAGGCGTATTTTTCCACCCATTTCGCGACCGGGTCTGACATTGTACATATGTAGTTTTTGGACATGAAGAAATAATACCTGCTGATGTCGGGCATAGGTTCGAACGCCTGCAGATGCACGATCGAGTCGGGCAGGGTATGCAACTGGTTGTAACGGATATCCAGATGCTTCAGTTTTGTGAGCCTGCCGGTTTCGTTCGGGAGCTCTTCGAGTAGATTATGGGAGAGGTCGAGATATTCGAGATTTGTGAGATTGCCGATGGAGGGGGGGAGGTATTCCATTTTAATTTCAGCCAAGCTTAAATATTTAAGCGAGGTGAGTAAACCAATTTCTTCGGGTAATGTATCAATACTCCAGTTTATTGAAAAATCTTCTAGCCTTTTTCCCGGTTTAATCCATACCGATAGATCAAGATTAGTGCTGTCGGCCCCGCATGCGATATAAAATTTCCGTAATGCGATTGAATCGCATTGGTAATCGTCGCATGGCTGGCTATATGCAATAAGGCAGAAAACCAGTGTCGAAAATGACAAAATTCGTGCTTTCATGATTATTCTTCCCCTTAATTCCTGGTTATACGGAGTTTGTAGATGCCTGAATTCGCCGGTAAACCGCACCTCACCCTTATCCAGTAAATTCCTGATGGGTTTGAAATTGTAGCAGAAATAGGATTTGTGCTATTAAAAAGGATTGTAGAAATGGTTGTCAATCCATTTCTCAACAAACGAGGCCAATGGTCTTTATTGTTGGGATCCCCATTCACCCTGGGCTCTCCTCCCACCGGCACACCATCGATATTCCGGTACATGTAAATCACCGGCGCCGCCGTGAGGCTTGCGGCTCTGTCGACGGTTTCGATCGTCAGGGTGATATCGCTTCCGCTCGACAGATCCAACCTGAACCAGTCGTTGTCGCCCTCGCGTTCCAGATTTCCGGAAACCTCGGTAAAATTGTTAACTGCGGGCACGGCTACCGTTTGCCGTGCATTGGTGACGTCCACGGAAAATGCGCCGTTGGTGCGGGTTCCGGAGGTGTGGCCGAAAACCCGTATAGTGTATTTTCCGGGTGTAAGGATTTGGGTGATGGTCGCATCGCCGCCGTTATTGTCGACAGTAACCTGATGATACTCGTCGTTTGGGCCATAGAGCGTCGCGTTTACATCACTGAGAAACCGGTCGTGTTTGACGGAAATCGTATGCTGTATATTCTCCGTGACATGGAAATCGAACCACGCCTCGTCGTCGACATCTTCGAGCCGTCCGCCGATGGCCGGTGCGTTTACCGTAACGGGTATATGGGTGCTTATTTTTCGTATCGTATGGCTCTCGTCATCGGTGACGAATAGGTTCCCCCTCCTGTCAGCGGCGATGTCGCATGGATTGTCAAAACGTGCATCCATCCCGCAGCCATCTCTGAACAGGACGGCTGCATCAGGCCGCCCGGCGATTGTGGTAACTGTTCCGTTATACAACTTTCGTATTGCGGCGTTTCCCGGATCGGCGATATATACTGCCCCGCGGTGATCTACGAAGAGGTCGGATATGACGCCGAATTGTGAACTCGCCGCCGGTCCGTCGACATACCCGCTTGCCCCGGTTCCGGCTACTCTTGTTACCATAGGCGGGTTGGCGGCCATATCGATGATGCGGATGTCCCATCCATACCTATCGGTTACATAGACGTTACCGTTAGGAGCTATGGCGATGCCGACGGGGTTGTCGAATTGTGCGGTGGTAATCGGGCCATCCAGAACACCCTGTACACCGGTGCCGGCAAAGGTGGAAACCGCCCCTGCGGGAGTGATTTTCCGGATAACATGATTATTTTTATCCGCGACATAGAGGTTGTTCGATGCATCGATGCACATTGAACTCGGTTGATTGAACAGCGCCAGGGTTCCCGTTGTGTTATCGGCATAACCGGCGGTTCCGTTCTCGCTCCCGGCAAAAAGCGTAACCTGACCCGATGCAATTTTCCGTATGCGGTGCGCGTCACGTTCACAAACGTATATGGAACCTATGTTATCTCTACAGAACGGCTCGCAGACAGCATTGAATTGAGCGGACGATGCCGCACCGTTCACATATCCCTCGATTCCGGTTCCAGCAATAGTACTTACCACTCCCTGCGCAGTCATCTTTCGCACCTTTGCAAAAGTACCAAAATACAGATCGCCGTTCGCCGGATCGATGAAAACGGCTGATGGGGCATTGAGGCGGTTGGCCTGGTATGCTCCGTCAACATCACCCGGCGCATTATGAACACCGGCAACCGTCGAGACAATCACCGAATCGAGTCCCATTACAAAGAAACGCAGCGGATTGTTATCGGCGGCGTTGAACGTGTACGGGGTCTCGAACATGCGGTAGCGGACGTCGTACCAGTTATTCGTGACGTAAGGGGTGCCGCTTCTGTTCCGCATCGATGCGAAGAACCGCATATACGGGTAAGTAACAAGGTAATCCCCGACGTTTACCAGCTCCCGTACATCGAATTCCTGTACCAATCGATCATTGTAAACTCCCGGAAAAAAATTGTAATCCATGACCCCTTCATAGTCGGTGGCAACAGGTCGGCAGGAGCCGACTTTCGCCGGTGCAGCCGCTGTCGCTGGAAGCACCTCGTCATTAATACACGCGCATGCTGAACAGTCACCGGGGCCCGGGTTCGTTTCCAATGCGATGTCGTATTGCGGGGAACCGTGATCGGTACAGCCCAGTGTATGTCCGAACTCGTGTCGAATGACTC
>CAZGVZ010000176.1:0-1409 GCA_964529145.1 uncultured Fibrobacteraceae bacterium
CGAAATTTCTAACCGCCAGCATGTCAATTATCAAGATGAACGGAGTACCGGCGGCGCACCGGGATCCCTCACGCTTCGATCTTCCGTGGGTGCACCCGGATGCGGTCGTTTTCAATGGCGGCGTCTTCAAGGCGGCTCAGTTGCGGCAGCGGGTGCTCGAGCTGTTAGGCTCGTGGACTCCGGGACGCCCGGTTCGGGAGCTCGCCGGGGCGGATCCCGATCTGGCTGTGGCCCGGGGAGCGGCTATCTACGGTCACATCAAACAGACCGGCAGGGGAGTTCGCATCAGGGCAGGTGTTTCGAGGAGCTACTATATCGGGCTTGTGCCCTCGATACCCGCGGTACCCGGGATCAGACCTCCAATCAAGGCGGTGTGCGTTGCAGAACAGGGGATGGAGGAGGGAGACGAACATATTCTCGAAGACAGGATTTTTGGGCTCGGAGCGGGAAAAACGGCGACATTCCGTTTTTTCAGTTCACCGGAAAGGGCGGGGGACAGGGTCGGACAGATCGTCCCGAATGCGGAGGAGCAACTCGAGGAAAGCACCAGCCTGGAAATGAACATTCCCGCGGAGAAAGGGCAGGATCCGGGGTATATCATTCCTGTGAAGCTGCACTCCATGCTAAGCGAGCTCGGGATGCTCAGGCTCTGGATGCAGCATACCCTCACAGGGCAGAAATGGGAGCTCACCTTCAATGTGCGCACCGGCTGAGCAGGACGGGGTGCGCATCGGTGTGGGCTTCATCGGACTGACACTGCGTCACACTCCGAACATGGTGCGACCTTCCGGCGTGGCCGGACTGAGCTTTGGCGACGAAGCCGACACGGTCAATGCCCTGCTCCCCGCCTTGCGCGCGGCCGGGAGATAAGGATTTTCGAGGTTCCGCAATATGAGACGATCGACCGGATGGTAACCGACCCTCTGTTTCCTTCGTTCATCTATTACACCAGGCCCGGAGAACTCCCCACTCTGAAAGCCCCGCGGCTTCGTCCGGAAAAGATCGCCGGCATCCTGGCGAGAAACAATGCCGCCGTAAGGTCGCAGCGAGTGATTTTTTCAGCAAAATCATGGCTCACCCATCGCGGTGTGGACCGTGAATCCCCGATTCTCCCCTGGCAATCGGAGGAGATCGGACATGAACACAAGATGTCGCCCGTTGAAGCGGAGGCGCTCCTGCTCGGCTATCTGCGCAGTGCCTGGGACGAAGCTCTGGCAAAGGGTAATGACGAAAGTCGATTCGATCGTCAGCAGATCGTGATCACTGTGCCGGCTTCTTTCGATCAGGACGCGCAGAGATTGACTCTGCAAGCGGCGCGAATGGCGGGTTACCCGGACACGGTACGGCTTCTCGAGGAACCGCAGGCGGCTTTCCACACGCACACGGCGGCGAGCGAGTTCATACTTGTG
>CAZGVZ010000176.1:1419-3813 GCA_964529145.1 uncultured Fibrobacteraceae bacterium
CGCCTGGGCGGAACGTTTTCCCGGAAACGATGAGCTGCAATCAGCCCTGCGTTCCGGAAGCCGGGCCGAATCCTGCAGCGCGCTTGTGTGCGACATCGGCGGAGGCACCACGGATCTCACGCTCTTTTCGATCACGTTTCCTGAGGACGGATCGACGCGGATCGAACGCAAAGCGGTGAGCGAACACCTCCTCCTCGGAGGAGACAACATCGACATGGCACTCGCGTACCGGACCGCGGCAGGTAAAGGAAGCGGTGCGGAGGGGCGCGCCCATGTGGTCGTGAACAATGGTCTCATCAACCGCTGCCGTGAGTTGAAGGAAAAGGCACTGGCTGCCGTGGATTCCGAGGACGTGGCGTACACGCTTGCGGTTTCGGAGCCGGGAGGCTCGCTCTTTACCGAAACCCGGCAGCTCACGATACGGAAGAGCGAAATCGTCGACCTGGTGCTCGAGGGTTTCTTTCCCTACTGTGAACCCGGGGAACGTCCGCTCGCCTTCAGGGAAGGGCTGATGGAGAGAGGTCTGCCCTATGCGCGCGATCCTGCCGTGACGCGTCATATCGCCGCGTTTCTCGAAGGGCGTCCGCAGGTCGACAGGGTGCTCTTCAGCGGCGGGACCCTGACACCGGGCACGGTCAGGGAGCGTCTGATCGACCAGATCGCCCGATGGCAGGGCGGAAAAAGGCCCGAAATGCTTGATAACGAAGAACCTTTTCTGGCGGTCGCGAAGGGAGCAGCCCTCTTCGCGAGGGAGTTGGCACTCGGGCGGCCGCGCCTCATCGTCGCAGGGGCGTCCCACGGTTACTATCTTTCCATAGATCCGGAAAAACCCAGGGAGGCTGCCTATCTGGTCTGCATTCTTCCGCTCGGAACCGATATCGAAACGCCCCGCAGGATCAGGAAGCTCGATCTTCATCTGCTGGTCAACCGTCCCGTCGAATTCAGGCTTTTTTCCACTGTACGACGGGAGGGAGACCATGCGGGGCAGATCGTGAAGTACAACGACAGGGAGTTCACCTCTCTCCCGCCGATGCAGACAGTGATCCGGTACGAAGCGGAGGGTGGTTCCCGCAAGCTGCCGGTCGAACTCGAAACACGGATGAACGCGCTGGGACTGCTGCTGATCTCACTGGTCGGTATCGATGGTTCGGAGAGGAAATGGACACTGGAATTCAACATACGGGCGGGGTTGCCGCGGCAACCCGCTTCACGGATGTCGGAACCGTTGCCTGAACGGATGCGGGGGGAGATCTTTGCCCTGCTCGAATCGCGCTTCGACCTGACCGTGCTCACCCGGATCGAAACCAATTCGGGTCTACGCAGGGATGAATGGTATCCGGGATGGCTCCGTGAAATGTGGACCCCCCTCGCCGCGAACATCGCCCGCAGAGCGCAGGGCGTAGATTACGAAAAGGCATGGTTGAACGCAGCAGGTTTCATCCTCCGTCCGGGATACGGGGTGAGCCTGGACGATTTCCGGATGGATCAGCTCTGGTCTCTCGACGGCCTCGGGCTCGCGTACCCTCACGACAAGGGTGTGCGGGAGCAATGGTACATAATGTGGCGGCGGGTGTGCGGAGGTCTGGACCGGAGTCGTCAGCTTACGCTTTTCGGGGAGGTTCGAGATCTTCTCGAAAGCCTGATACGGCATGCGGCCGAAGCTTTCAGGATGGCTGCGTCGTTCGAGTATCTGCCGTTCGGAGAAAAACGGGAGCTTTATACTTTACTCATGGAGGGGGTGTCCGGGAAACGTCCCGGACAGCGGGGGCCATACCTCTGGTCGCTCGGAAGATTGCTCGGGAGGGTGCCACTTTACGGAGGAGATGGTTCGATACTTCCGCCCGGGATGGTGGAGGAGTGCTTCCAGGTCATGAAGGACTTGAACTGGCGCGAGCCTGGGATGGAGTACACTTCGACGCTGTTTGCCCTCGCATGCCGAAAGACCGGAAAAGGCGAGGTGGATATCACGCAACGTGTGCGCGACCGGGTAGTCGAATCTATGAGGAATGCCGGAGCCAGAGAGGAACTGCTGCGAATGGTGATGCAGTTCATCCCGGTCGAGCGGGAGGATTTCAGGATTATTTACGGCGAGAGTCTTCCAGCCGGAATCGCGATAAGGGAATTTTCCTGATCTCTCCTTCTCCGGGGAAGAAATGCTGCGTGGAATCAAGTTTTTCAGTATGTCCGTGATGCCTGAACTTGTCCGAGAGGATCTGTCGTGGGTCAGGCGCGCGTCCCGCACACATTTCCTCAAGAAACAAGAGCGGAGTGGTCGATACCGTCGACGAACTCTTCATCGAATCATTGGCATCGGTACCCATTTACGAAGGTAACGGCAAGAGGTATCGCGCCGCTTCCCGCTGCAGCGGGGAGAGGAGGCCCCTATTGACTTTC
>CAZGVZ010000176.1:3823-8098 GCA_964529145.1 uncultured Fibrobacteraceae bacterium
ATGGCACCGGTTTTGCATGGTCATACCGGTCGTATTCCTTTCCACCAGGAACGGGGGGTTGACCGAAATCGACCGGGAGGACGCGATCCGGAATCGAAATCCGAGGCGGACGATCTTCGGACAAAATTTACTGAGCAGGTGTGGTGCGGTCGGTCATGGGCATGCCTCCGCGACGGTCCGATCATCGAAGGCCGGTATTCCCGGACAAGCCCTGGATTACGGGCGCAGGTAACAGAACAGAAGTCTCACACGAAAAGAGTCGACACGGAATTCGATTCCGTCGATCAGAGGGCATCTGTGTCATGGAACAGAGCGAAGAAGTGAATCGCCAGACATCCGGAAAGAAAAAGAAACGGGTTTCCGCAGTGGAACCGGTGGATGCATATGTGTTCGATGGATCTGAGTTGTTCGCCTCCTCCGACGAGATCGAGCCGTCGCTTTTACCGATCGCGCGGGAAGCGCTGGCTCAGCGGATGCTTCGGCGGGATGCCAACGGGAGGATAGTGGAGACCCGTGTGGAACTGTTCGCGAGGGTGGCGCGTTATGTCGCCGCGGCGGAGGAACAGTTCGTCTCGAGCCAACCTGAGCACGTAGTCGAGGAGAAATTTTTTTCCATGATGGCGGGGTCGGAGTTCCTGCCGGGAGCCGCGACTCTCATGAACGCGGGACTCGCTCCGGGTCAGCTCTGTACCGGGTTTGTGCTGCCGGTCGATGATTCGATCGAGAGCATTTTTCTCACTTTGCAGCATATGGCCATTCTCCAGCGGGCCGGAAGCGGTGCGGGGCTGGATTTTTCCAGAATTCGTCCGTCGGGCGACCAGGTACGGTCATCCCAGGGCAATGCCGTGGGACCGGTGCCGTTCATAAATCTTTTCGAGAACTGCACAAAAGTCATGCGCAGAGGTGGGCGTCACACCGCCGAATGCTCCGGAATCCTGCGTTTCGATCACCCGGACATTATCGACTGTCTGCGCATGGGCAGATCTGCCGAGCCGGACGAGGCGTTCATCACCGCAGTTTCAATCACCGACGAGTTCATGGAAGCGGTGCGGTTCAACCGGTCGGTTGCCCTGAAAAATCCGCGGAATCATCTGGCGAACGGCGAAATCAAGGCTCGAGAACTGCTCAACGAGATCGTGCAGTCGGTCTGGGCCCGCGGAAGGCCGAGGGTGATTTTCAAGGACGCGGTCAACCGGGGCAATCCTACCCCTGAACTTGGCCCTCTCGAAGCGACCAGCCCGTCGGGAGAACTTCCGCTCATGCCTTATGAAAGTGCCATCACAGCGTCGATCAATGTTTCGAACATGGTGAAAAACGCGGATGTCGACTGGCAGAGGCTTCAGGACTGCATCCGGTGGGGAGTCCGTTTTCTGGACAATGTTATCGAAGTCAACAACTACGCGCTGGTGGAGATCGCGCAGGCCACGCGGGGAAACCGCAAAATAGGCCTGGGCGTCATGGGATTCGCAGATCTGCTCGTTCGTCTGGGAGTGCCCTACAGCTCGAGAAAGACACTCTATGTCGCCGAACGGCTGATGTCCTTCATTCAAAAGACCAGCGTACGGACTTCCGAGGAACTGGCTTCTCAGAGAGGGGTCTTTCCCCATTTCGAGAAATCGGTATTCGCGCATCCGAAGCATCCGCGCCGCAACGCGATTCTCAACGCGATAGCTCCTGCAGGAATCCTGGGTGCGGTTGCGGGATGCGCTTCGGGAATAGAACCTCTTTCCATGCTTACAATGGTGCGGCCGCGCGACTCAGGAGAACCGCTCGTGGAAACCAATCCCCGGTTTGAAAAAGCGCTGCGCCGCATCAGCACGCAGCCTGAACGAATTCTCAAAAACCTTTACAATTTAGGATCGCTTCAGTCAATCGAGGGAGTGCCCGAGCAGCTCAAGCGGATTTTCGAGACTTCGATCGACATCCCCGCTATCCAGCATCTTCGCGTTCAGGCGACCTTCCAGCGTTATACCGACGGCATGGTGGCGAAAACTGTGCCCATATCTACGGAGGGAGGCGCGGATGAAGTGAGACAGATCATACTCGTCGCTCATCGGATGGGATGTAAAAGCGTCGGCATCTCGCGCGACCGCAATGAGAAGGAAATCCGCAAAGCAGAAAATGGAGAGGCCGCGGAAACCTCGTCCGAATACGAAGGTGCAAAGGAATGACGCGAAGCATGGCGGGGGAAAGAAGCACCCTGGATTTAGACGGAAGAAGACGCGTGATCATCGAGAGCGTGTCTCCTGCGGTGGATAACGGGGATTTTCAGGTCAAGAGAGTCGTAGGGGAGAAACTGGTTGTAGGCGCGGATCTCTTCGCGGACGGGCAGGATGAAATATCGGCAGAAGTCGAATTCATTGCCGATCAAGAAAATCAGCGGCAGATCGGTCAAATGAGGAAAAAGGGAAACGACCGCTTTGAGGCGATCATCGTTCCGAAACGCACAGGAAACCATGTTTTCGTGGTACATGGCTGGATTGACATATACACCACACGGATCGCGGCGGTCAGGAAAAAACTGGAGGCGGGCGCGGAGACCGGAGGGGACCTGCAGAACATCGCCCGTTACGTACTCGAGGCAGCCGGCCGCGCCGATGAACCGGACGGTAGTCGTCTGAGAATGCTGGCGTCATCGATCGAAAACGCGCCGACAGCTCAGGAAGCGTTCGACGCCGCTTCCGGAAAGGAGTACGTTGCGCTTGTACGGAAATTCCCCGACCGGAGATTCGAAACCAGGAGCCGGGAATTCGGAGTCCGGGTGGACCGGCCCAGGGCTCTGTTCAGCGCATGGTACGAGCTGTTTCCCCGCTCTTGCGCCGACGACACTTCAAGACACGGGACGTTTGACGATTGCGTCAGAAAACTGGGGGAGATCGCGGCGATGGGTTTCAACATCGTCTATCTGCCCCCGATTCATCCGGTCGGAAAGGTCAACCGCAAGGGGAGGAACAACGCTCCGCAGGCGCAGCCGGGGGATCCGGGATCTCCATGGGCGATAGGTTCCGGAGAGGGGGGACACACCTCCGTACATCCCGAGCTCGGGACCCTGGAGGATTTCGACGGATTCGTCCGGGAAGCGCGACGGGTGGGGCTCGACGTCGCCCTTGATCTGGCATTCCAGTGTTCGCCGGACCACCCGTATATCACCACTCATCCTGAATGGTTTCGAAAACTGCCGGACGGAACTATCCGGCATGCAGAGAATCCTCCGAAGAAATACGAAGATATCGTTCCATTCGATTTCGAATGCGAGGACTGGAAGGGGCTCTGGGTCGAACTCAAGGGAATCGTCGAATTCTGGATAGACAAAGGAATCACAATCTTCCGGGCCGACAATCCGCATACGAAACCATTCGCATTCTGGCAATGGCTCATCGGAGAAGTCAGGAAAGATCATCCGGAAACGCTGTTTCTTTCCGAAGCATTTACACGCCCTAAAGTGATGAAGCGCCTGGCGAAAATCGGATTCGATCAGTCGTACACCTACTTTACGTGGCGTAACACCGGACGTGAGATCACCGACTACCTCCTCGAACTCACCACCACGGAGATGCGGGAGTATTTCCGGCCCAATTTCTGGCCAAACACACCGGACATTCTCCCGGAGTTCATTCAGTTCGGGGGCAGGCCCGCTTTCGTTCTACGGCTCATGCTTGCGGGGACGCTCTGTTCCAATTTCGGAATCTACGGCCCGGCATACGAGCTTTGCGTCCGGGAAGCGCTTCCCGACAGGGAGGAGTACGCAGATTCCGAAAAGTATGAAATCAAGTCATGGGACTGGAGGAGACCCGACAGCCTCAGGAATCTGGTCACCAGGCTCAACAGGATACGCGGAGAGAACCCCGCTCTGCAGACGACCTGGAACATACGTTTTCTCGATACCGACAACGAGCTTCTGCTCTTCTACGCCAAAACTACCGATGACCTTTCAAATGTCGTGTTCGTCATCGCCAATCTCGATCCGTTCCATACCCAGAGCGGATGGGTGCAAGTACCGCACGAGCTCTTCGGCATTCCGCCTCAGCAGACCTATCTGGTTCACGATCTGGTGAGCGGCGCAAATTACGTTTGGCATGGTGGGGCGAACTACGTTCAACTTGATCCCTTCGTTCTCCCGGTCCACCTCTTCAGAGTGAGCCGCCGTCTGAAACGGGAAAATGATTTCGATTATTATTTCTGACACTCTGCCGTTCCTTGCCGGACGACGGGTACTGACAGGTGCTCCATGAAACTCGAAGATGCGGCGTTTGAATTTACCGATAAGATCGAGGA
>CAZGVZ010000177.1:0-7805 GCA_964529145.1 uncultured Fibrobacteraceae bacterium
CTGCCGACCACGTGTACATCGAGGGCCCTGAGCAGTTCCCTGGGTGCCTCGAGAAAGGAGGGCGAATCGTGGTTGCCCGCGACGATGACGACATGCCGGCAGGATGATGCGGCCACGCGGCATAAAAATCCATAATAGAGCTCCTGTGCTCGATTGCCCGGAGCGCTGGTGTCGAAGACATCACCCGCCACCAGCAGTACATCTATCGAATGTTCCCTGATAGTCTCAGCCAGCCATGCGAAGAAATCCTGGAACTCCTCGTACCGTTTCCTTCCGTAAAGCATACGTCCGATGTGCCAGTCGGACGTGTGTAGTATTCTGAGTGGCGGGAGTTTATGAGTCATCGGATTTCCCTGGCCGATGCCCTTGAATATCCTGCTTTGAAAAAGATTCAGTAATGTTTTCTATTTTAAACCTCCGTCCCTTGTAGAAAATGAATTGTGAAATAATCCACGCTGATAAAATCGACAAACAAGCTGACAATTATCGAACCCCGTCAGCAAATAAATTTTAAAAAGATCGTCGAAATTTGCGATACTTACGAACTTCTTGGTATAAAAAAAGGCGACCCGCAAGTAGCTAACTCTCATGGGTCGCCTTTGGTAGTCCCTAGGGGAATTGAACCCCTGTTGCAGGAATGAAAATCCTGTGTCCTAACCACTAGACGAAGGGACCGTCAAAAACAGGTGGTTAATATACATCATCAGACGATTTTGCGGCAATAAAAAAATCCTGCACTTACCCCTGCCCTGCGCCTTTTCAGACAGGGGCACTGCGCCGTTTTCAGGCCATGGCCAGCCGTTTGCGCCGCCTCTCGTTGAGGTACAGGCGGAGGAGGAGCCAGAGGGTATGGAACAGCGGAAAGGTGAACAGCGCGACGAGCGCCGGCAGCATCAGTCTGAAAAGGGAAGTTACCGTACGGAAATGAAAACTCCCCTCCAGACGGTTCTCCATGAAAACCGGTTCAAAGAGAACGGCGCTCCTCTCACGTTCCGGGAGCGTGCTGATAAAAGCCCGGTGGAAACCGAACACGGTCCCGACGATCATCGGATTCTCCACCCCTGCACGTAGAGCGAGTCCGAACCGATCGAACCTGATGATCCGGAAAAGGGAA
The DNA here is from genome assembly GCA_964529145.1 of uncultured Fibrobacteraceae bacterium. Lineage (GTDB taxonomy): Bacteria > Fibrobacterota > Chitinivibrionia > Chitinivibrionales > Chitinispirillaceae > JAFGNB01. Next base: position 1,115 of record CAZGVZ010000177.1, read on the forward strand.
CTCAGCACGCGGAGGATCCAGCGGATTATCTTACCACGCCACGCACCGTTTTTCAGAAAAAACAGAACCGGGTTGCGCGACAAGCGCTGCAGACGGCTCTCCCGCTTACCTTCGAATTCCTTCCTTTTTCTTTTTTTTCCGCCTTTGTCCTGCTTTTCCCCGCTTATTTTCCGTACAATGGTTTCATCAGGAATCTTCCCGGAAACGTGATGAGCCGCTGTTTCGGGAGCGGGTCCCGAAATTTCGGCGATCTCCGCCGGGAGTTCTGCAGAGCGCTTTTCCTCATGAGAACCTGCCGGTTTCTCCATTTCCCCGATAATGGCCGGGTGCACGGGAGTGACATCCCGCTGTGCAGGTGCGCCTACGTGCTTCGTTTCTGGTTTTTCCGTCGGTTCCGGACCGCTGCCCACGATTTCGTCACCCCGGGAATCACCGGAAGCGGATGCCGGAGTGTCCTCCGTGCGGCTGCTGCCGCCAATCTTTTTCCCGAAGACGCTTAGCCGGCCGCTGCGGGTGAAGAAATCGAAACGGAACGCGCACACGCGGGGATGGATGAACGAGCAGGCGCTTTTTCCCTGGAGCCGGCCATCCGTGAAACCGAGCCTGGTTTCCACCTGCAAAGGTGAAAGGAGGAGAATCGAGAACACCACAGCCGCAAGGCACACAATCGAGAGCAGAATGTTGAGGAGCACCGTGCCCCCTATCCAGCAAGTTTTCCGGAAGCCGAAGTTTCAGGTTTGACCGTCTCCGGCGCACCGAACACGATCCCGCTCTCTGTGACGATATGATCCATGACAACGTCATGGTATTCGAAGGGGAGCCGTTCCTGGAGTATCTGGCAGTCATACGCGAGCCCTATGATCGGGACCCTTCCTCTGAGTTCGTATAGGAACGTGTCATAATATCCATGCCCCCGCCCAAGCCTTCCGCCCTGGTTGTCGAAGGCCACTCCGGGGCAGACGATCACTTCCAGGTCGCTTTTGAACAGCTTCCTGCGCAAAGCGGAGAGGGGCTCCGGAATTCCCCTGCTTCCGGGTGCGATGTCCGTGTCCGGATCCCGGATTTCCGCGATTTCCAGCTGGTTGGTTCCCTCGATGCAGTAGGGGAGAACGATTCGTTTCTGAAGGTTCAGAAGGGTCCTGATGGCGGGCATGGTGATCACTTCGGCACCCGTTTCCGCATAGATCATGATCATGGTTGCCTTCTGAACTTTATCCATCGAAAGCAGATGACGGGCGATGATCTCGGACTTTTGCGACCGTTCCCCGGGTTCGAGTTGTTTTCTGATCGAGATGTATTGCTGCCGCAACTCTTTTTTCCGCTCCTTCTGTTCGGCGAACGGAACCGGTTGCGGTTCGAGCGAACGGGCAACGTCGTCAAGCTCCTTTTTCACCCTGTCGCTGTATTTCCGTATCCTGGAAGTGAACTTCGCGACCTCTCGTAAAAACATCGGCAATTCCTTTGATCCGAAGAACACGACGATAAGCGTGACTATGAGCAGTATTTCGGAAAAGCCGAGCCCGGTGTTCATGCCGGTTTTCCTTTTTTCCTCGACGCGACAGCCGCGACAAGGATGCTGACCCCGAAGAGGAGGAGCAGCGGTCCCGCGAGCACCAGCTGAGAAATGACATCGGGTGGGGTCAGGACAGCGGCCAAAATGAATATTATAACTACGGCGTACCGGATGTTTTTGATCAGGAACCCGGGTGTCAACAGCCCCATCTTCGCCAGCACGAAAGAGACCACCGGCATTTCGAAAACTATTCCGAACGAAAGGCTTATCTTCATAAGAAAACTGAAATACTCGCCGATCCTGAACATGGGATCGAGGCGATCCCCCGCGTATCTTGTCAAAAAACCGAGCACCAGGGGAAAAGTCATATAACTGAACACGATACCGCCGATGAAAAACAGTGTGGAGGCGAAAACAGCCGGCAGAATGACCTTTTTCTCGTTTTTATAAAGGCCCGGAGAGATGAAACGCCAGAGCTGGAAGAACACCACGGGAGAGGCCGCGATAAGACCTCCGGCGAACGCGATCTTGAAACTCAGGATTACGCTTTCGGACGGGCTGGTATAGATCAGTTTGGGTTGAGGGGAAGTGTTTCTCAACGGATAGATCATTACGAAATCGAGGATTTTCTGCCAGTAGATCGCGGCGGGTATGGCACACACCGCGATCGCGATGGCCGATTTTATCAGTCGCCACCGCAGCTCTTCGAGATGTTCCAGAAAAGACATCTCCTCCCGGTTTTCGGTCACGAACCCTTTTCCTCTTTTTCCTTTGGTTGATTATCGCTCACGCTTATCTGTTTTTCCACTTCATTGGAAGCCTTCTTGAACTCCTTTATTCCGGTTCCGAGACCTTTGGCCAGTTCCGGAATCTTTTTCGCTCCAAACAGCAGAACCACGATCACCAGAATGACCAGTAGTTCCTGCCCTCCGAGAAATCCCATATCAGCTCCTTCCCTGTTTTTCAGGACGATACCTCAAAACGTACGATTTTGGACCGGTCCGAATTGCCTGTGCCCGCCGCCCCGGGTCCGGAAGGAATACCGAGGACACGCGCGCCGGATTACACCATCCGCCGAAATGTAGAAAACTACCACCTCATATGCGGAGTTACGCCATGGCGTGACCCTGCAAACCCTGTAATGGTCCTTTAATGGATACCTTACCGCACCAGGTAATAAATATATTATAACTCCCCGCGAACGCGTATATTTGGTTGGCGGCAACGCGGTAATTTGCGGCGGCCGCGTTCATGTGCCCGATAATTTTTTCCGCCTCATGAGGAAGACAATGTACCGCGATACCATCGTTCATGGTGTATCCCAGGTTGAAGAGCTGTTGAAGACCGACCTCACCTCCATCGACCATGTTTTTTTCGACAAGGAGATCAAAAACGAGCAGTTGTTCTCGCTCATGAAGTTCTGCCGAAAGGAACGGTTGTCTTATAATCTGGTTCCTGAGCAAAAATTACGTCAGATCGCCGGTACTTCCAGCCATCAGGGCGTCGCTGCTCTGTGCAGTGTTCGTCCATATTTTACGGTAGAGCGTTTTTTTTCCTTTATTTCAGAGATACGCTCTCCTCTCGTGTTACTTCCCGCTTCCATAGAGGATCCGGGAAATCTTGGGGCGATCATCAGGTCCGCAGCGGCTCTGGGAGCAGACGCCCTTCTGCTAGAAAGAAAACATACGGCGCCATTGAATGCCGCAGCGGCAAAGAGCAGCGCGGGAGCAGTGGAGCAGATTCCCGTGGTACGCCCTAAAAACCTCGAATCGGTCGTAGCTCGCTGTAAAATGGAGGGTTTTTCCGTAATTGGAGCGGAAATCCGGAACGGCCTGAAACCGGCGGAGGTCTCATTTTCCGGACCGGTGCTGCTCGTATTGGGAGGCGAACACCGGGGGATACCTCCTTACCTGTCGAAATTGTGCGACAGGTTCGTTTCGATCCCCATGAGCGAAAAAGCACATTCGCTCAATGTCTCCGTGACCGCCGGAGTATTACTCTATGAAATCGTACGTCAGCGCACCGGAGCTAACGGCCGATCGATCAATCCTTGAACAAACCGAAGAAAGCGTCAATTTTATCGGCGACATCATCACCCGTGATGTTCTCCTCATCCCTGCCTTTCTTTATACTGGAATTCGGGAGTTGCGCGGGTTCCTTCTCCTTTCGCTGAAACGGCTTCTGAGCGGAAGGTTTGGTCGCGGCTGCGTTTTTATCTTTCTTTTTTGATCTCTTCGCCGGCGGCTTCTGCACTTTGTTAACCGGTCCCGCCGATTCGAGGGAAGCGATTTTGTCGGCGATATCGTCACCGGTCACTGTCTCCTCGACCGCTGCCGAACCGGTCTCCTCTCCCGGAGTTTGACTGCTGTCTTCCACATGTGACGGCTTCTCTTTGAGTTCCGCGCTGACCGAATCAACGATATCGATTATTTCGAATGCCGCTTCGTCGGAATCTTCGTCGAGCGCTTTCGGTTTTTCCTTTTCGGAAGCGGCCACTGCCGTGTAGGTCGTCTCCTCCGGAATACCCGAGTCGCAATTCTCGAATGAGCCGGTGGTATTCTTTTCCGTTTCCCCGGATCGTTTTTCAGGAGTGGATGGTGGCTCTACCTGCGCGACCGTTTCTGCGGGAATCTCGGTATGACTCGCGTGCGACGCGATGATCACCTCCAGGTCACCTGAAGCCGAAGGATCGTTCGACTCGGGGCTTTCAGGAGTAACCGCCCCGATCACCGAGCTGTCCTTGGTTTTTGCATTGGAAAGACCGGATATCGCGCCGATATCCACATCGATAAGGGTTTCCATGCTGAAATCCTCTTCTCCGAAAAGATCGGATGAGGAATCTTTGGGCTCCTTCGGTACGTTTTCCGTTTGAACCGGAGCTTTTTCATCCTCGGTCAAAGGAGTAAAAAAACGGGTCGGGCTCTCGAAAACCACCTCATTTACCTCAGTCCGAGAAGAGTGCGCTTCCTCTTTTTCCGAAACGGGCGATCCGGGTTCAGGCGACAGGGTTTCAGCGCACTCCTCCTCTTTGCCTGTTTCTGATTTCGCAGGCTCGAGAACGATATCATCGCCGGAAAGAATCTCACGATCGATCTCCCCGAATCCCTGTTCCGCGCCGCCGGTCTCCACTGAAGTATCATCCACCGTTTGGAAAATTCCGGAATCGTGCTCACCTTTGGCTTTTTCCGGTTCCATTGCGGTTACTTCGGGTTGCTCCTGCGGTGTAGCTGTTCCCTGAACGGCACTCCGGAATGAAACCGGTTCCTCACCGGTTTTCTCCCACAGGAAATCCGTTTCCGGGGGCTGTGTCACACTGCCGGGAGCGGGTTCCGATCCCTCCTTGGAAAGCCTGCCGGAGATCTCCGGCTGCTCGATTGCGCTGTAGTTGGTTTCCATTTCGCTGTCGAAAACGGTACCCGCGGTAATCGCGGCGGGCAACCCCCGCACTCCCGCGATCCGGTTGTATTCGGCGATCTGGTTTTCGATGTATTTTACATAATAAACATCGAAATGATGGAGGTTCGGTTTAATCAGTTTGTTCAGCGTATCTATCTTGAGCGAATAGGACTCTCTGAACCTGCGTTCTCCCAGCGTACCGGAGCGAAAAGAGGAGAGCAGCGCATCGATTTCGACCCAGATTTCACCGATGGAATGCATGATATCCTCACGCTCGCGGCGAGCATTCCGCTCATTTAATTTAATCGTTTTAATAACAAAAAACCACACCCCGCAAGTCAGTAACGACCCGACGAACATTCCCGCAAGCATTTGTGTGAACATGTATCCCTCCTCGGTAGTCCCTTCGATTAACCCTGAGAGCGTTAATATATTCAATAATTATAGATATTTCTTGAGTTATTTGTCAAATTAAGGGCTTACGCTATTGTCCCCTTACTGTGGCGGCATCGTATACGGCCCTGTATTTCCTGACTGCTGAATCCCATTTCAGATGCTGCACCGAACTCATGCCGTTCAAAATGGCGGCGCTGTAACGGTCGCGTTCCGAATAGAGCGAGACCGCATCCGTGAGCGCTTCCATGGCTGCACCCACCATGGAAACGTACAGCGGGTTTTCCATTCGCCGCCACAACGGAAGATAAAGCAGGGTCCTCCAGACCTTCCGCGCTTCTTCATCAGGAAAAGTCTCTCTGAACAGAATACCGTTTTTCCCGTTTGCGGTTTCGCCGGGAAAGAGTTCCGAGTAGAGGGTGGGAATCCTGAACTCCGCTCCGGGATGTACCTGTGCCAGAAGTCCGCCGGTCGCCCGCGCAACAAGCGGTGTACCGTTGAGCATGCCTTCGCTTGCAGCGCCGAAGGGCTCGTAGAGCGACGGCATCAGCAGAAAACTCGCCCCTTTGAGAACCGTGTGATAGCGACTCGGGGAAATGCGAAAAGGCCAAATGACCACGTGACCGCGGCATAGATCTGAAAACTCCGCAAAAAACGATAGGTCGTCATCCCCGTTATGGAGTGTAGGGCTAAAAAATAGTATGGCGCTTCCCTGCGGCAGACGGCTGAATGCGTGGAAAATGACATCGAAACCTTTTTGCATCAAATCGAGTCTGCCCGACATGAAAAAAATCGGTATGGAAGGATTATCGGCGGATGAATGATCGAGCTCTCCGATCGTGGGCCCCTCGCTGTTTTTCTTGAGCATCCTGACCAGACCTTCACGCCAGGCGGATTTCCGATGCCACAGTTTTCGGAAATCTCCTTTCCGAGCGGCTTCCATTTCTCCACTCATGAAAGGTATTACCGGTTTTCCGAACATTCCGTTTTCTATTCCCAGAGGAGGATTCATCGTGAAAAGGGTCTGAAGATGATCGACAAAGACTCCGCACTGCAGTGGATCGTGTCGCAATTCGTGGGCGAATGGAGTGCTCACCGTAGTGAGCGGACCGTGTAAAAGCGGCAGCATGCATTCGAGTACCGTGTTTCCAGGGACACTCTTGCCGAAAAACAGCTGTTTATGGCTTTCGGGGAATGGCGCATCGAATGAATTGTGCAGCGTAAGTACTGATTTAGCCTGCTGCAGAATGTCGCTTATCACTGCGCAACGGGCAAAAAAAGCGATTGGGGCCGTTTCCCAGTCATGCGCATGAAACAGCAGGTTGGTGCGGTGTCCAATCCGGGCAAGCACAGAGGGAGCCATTGCGCAGAAAGCGAGGGAATCGAGCA
>CAZGVZ010000177.1:7815-8069 GCA_964529145.1 uncultured Fibrobacteraceae bacterium
ATTGTCTCCGGCATTGAAACGCCCTTCGATCCCGAGATGGTATGTCGCGGCAGGGGATGCGACCTCTTCATAGCAGCTGACCGTCGCCGAGAAACCGGAAATACGGACAGGGTGATCGGAAAAACACTTACGCAACGTTCCGGAAGCGATCGCTTGCCGGACCTCACGGCAGCCGAGATGAAGCGGGGTCATCGTGACGATGTTTTCTCCGGCCTTCTTCAGTGCTCCGGGCAGTTCCCGGATCACTGCAGCCA
>CAZGVZ010000178.1:0-8010 GCA_964529145.1 uncultured Fibrobacteraceae bacterium
CTGTGGAAAAAGGTCTTACGGGGAATATCACTGCAGGAGGAGAATATGATACGGGCCGGATTGCTGTGTACGCGGCCGAATCTTACAGTGAGTTTCGGATCGTCGGCTTCGAGTGTTCCGATTCCCACCGCGATGGCTGAGCTGCGGCTTCTCAGGTCGTGGACGCTTCTTCGCAGCACCGATGAGGTGATCCATTTCGAACCGCCCGACTCGTCTGCGATCCTGCCGTCGAGCGTCAGTGCGATTTTGAGAGTGATGAAGGCTCTCTTTTTCGTGATAGACCAGAAGAAATCTTCGTTGATCGATCGGGCTTCCTCGCGCAAAAGTCCTGTAATCACGTGTATTCCATGCCTGCGGAGTCTGGCTATTCCCTTTCCAGCGATAAGTGGATTCGGATCGCGCACCGCGACGATGACCCCGGTTATTCCCGAGGCGATGATCGCATCGGTACAGGGAGCGGTTTTCCCGAAATGACAGCAGGGCTCAAGGGTCACGAACATCCGGCTTCCGCGGGCTCGAGAACCGGCGCTCGCGATCGCAGCGATTTCGGCGTGAGGACCTCCCCATTTTGCGGTCGCTCCTTCCCCGACAATGCGTCCGTTATTGACGATGACCGCGCCTACGGCCGGGTTGGGAAATGTACTCCCCTTTACGGCCAGAGAGCATTCGAGCGCGCGTCGCATGAAACGATGGTCGTCAGCGTTATACGGTTGCATAGAACAGAGCGTGGCTTTCCACCCGGATTCTCCGGATTAAAATGACTTTGATGATATGGAAAAAAGCGACGTGTTCCATATCTCAGGAAAAAATCTGAGCAAAAAACATATAATTCCCCGGGATCGTTTAAGCGAGTGCGTTTCTGGCTTTTCACCCTGTTATAATGATCCGGCAGCTTGCCGGAGTTGAAAAATAGCATATTCACGACATGCCTTCCAACCGGGTCAACTTCATTGCATCCCTCATGTATCGAAGGTATTTTTGAAGCGATGAAAAAAAGGATCGAAAATCATGATGAGCTGCTGAAGCGGCATGCCGTTCAGGGTGATCCCCACGCTTTTTTTTCTCTGGGCGCCACCAGCTTTCGTATCCGATATCTCAGGGAACGGCACAATGGCGCTTCCCATCAGGATGCCGCAACCAGAATACTCTCCGATGCGATCGAGTTGCTCGAAGGGTTGCAGCATGTCGCACCTTCCCATTTTGAGGCTTGGCTCGAAGAGCACCTTTCAATCTCCTCGGAGGAGAACGAGGAAGTCCTGTTCGACAAGAAGATCGCGGCAGATACAGAGGCCTTCCTCAATCGGTGCAGCAGGGAACTGCTGCGTACCGGTTCGGAAATCAAAAAGGCGAAGCTTGGTCGGGAGCGACGATTTCCCCGCTCCCTGTTACGTTCCCGGCTCGTCATCGGGCTGCTCGCGACAACCGGCGCATTTATTATTATCGCTGGGGTATTCGCGACGATGGTTGTATTACGGACGTCCGTTTCAATCGCTTTCAGGAGTCCAGGCCATGAATTCTCTTTCCAGTTTCCGCCTGAAGAAGTGCTCCGTGCCGATTCTTCCGGAAATACCGGAAAGAAAACGTTAAGTCCGGCCGATTCCGGTTCCACCGAGCTGGTTACCTCCGGTTCATCAGGACAGGATTCACTCACAACCTCTCCTCCGCAGGCTTCGGCAAAAGAGGCCGCCCCAGTCCCGGTTGCGCGAAAAACACTTCCACCGGTGATTCCCCGGGCGCGTCTGATCGTTCCGCCTCCTGTTCCCCCGCCCCCCACTCCAGTTGCATCTGAGCCGGTTCCACAAGAAGCGACAGTTGCCGGCCAGACCGAAAACTCGGTCTTCGTTCCCCCCCAGTCTCCTGTCGCGGAGCCGCCCGCATTGGAAAGCGCCGATTCCCCACAGTGACGTACTTCTGCGAAATGGTCATAATACATTTGAATGTCAGCCTGTTATGATCTATATTATAGCATCATTATAGTATCGCTCAATATTCATGAATGCTCTTTTTCCGTTTTCACCGGGTGGGTCTGTAGTATAGTCGGAAGTACAAAGCCCGAATTGTTGATATGAAAAAGTCCGCGCACCTGCCATAAAGATGCTCTGGTGACGTGCGTGGACGATATGTCGTTGAAATACAAGGTTCCGCATGATATAATCACGGCTAAAAAGAAAACGGTCGGGTTTGATTCATCTCATCCGAAAACAGGACGACGGTTCCCCGGAACTATGAAATACCTTCCGCTCGCAGTGACACTGATCCTTTCTCTCGCCACGCACGGAGAAGTCGTGGAATACGTGCTTCAGGCGGGAGATGTCATTTCGGTCAATGTAGTCGAACATCCCGAGTTCTCTGGACGTCACAAAATCCGCCCCGACGGACGCATCAACTACCCTGTCATCGGTGAAGTGGATGTAGCCACTACGACCTGTGCGCAACTGGTCAAGGTAATGCAGGGTAAACTCTCCTCATATGTTAACAATCCCGTGGTTTCGGTCTCTATCGAAGCGTACTACGCCAACAAGATATTCATCATCGGCGCAGTCGTGAGAGGCGGTGAATATCAGATTTATGAACCCATAGACGTTCTCAAGGTCGTCGCGATGTGTGGAGGGCTCCGTAATTCGAAGGCGAAACAGATAAAAATAATACGGGGCGACGGAAATGTCGTCTCAGTCAATACATCCGAGCTCTGGAGCGCCGCTAGATACGATGTAAAAAAATACATACTCTATCCGGGAGACACGATGTTCGTCCCCGAGTCTTTCCAGATCCCATGGGGATTGATGTCCACACTTTTGGGCATCGCCAGTGTTTCCCTTCAGGTAGTCGTTTTGATGACGCGGTTAAGTGAATGACCACATGCCGATTCCCCCCAAAATTAACATACAAGAAACATGCCCGCGATGGATTCATCAGTGAGGTCTCTCCGACTCAATACGGAACTTACGGACTGCCGGGCAAAGCCCCGGGTGCGTCGGGTGCGGAACTCCGTGGTGCCGCGAAGAACAGCGTTCTGACGGAAAAGTGAAAAGGATGCGGGGCGATGGGCAAACCGGTGATCATTTCCGTAGGTGGCGGCAAAGGCGGAGTCGGCAAGAGCACTGTAACGGCGAACATCGGAACGCTGCTCGCGAAGAACGGCTTCACTGTGGGATATATCGACGCCGACCTCGGAGGCGCCAATCTGCATCTGTGTCTCGGAGCGCGCCTTCCATCCCGGGGGTTACAGGATTATATCAGGGGTACCTGCAGGGAACTGAGGGATGTGGCTGTACCTGTTCCGGAGAGCGGGGGCTGGCTCATCAGCGGAGCGAGCGATATCCTGGAGCTCGCGAATCCCAATTTCGCCCAGAAGCAAAGAATCATCCGGAATCTTTCGGCAATGGAAGCTGATTTCATTCTTGTCGATCTGGGTGCAGGCAGTGATACTCATGTGACCGATTTCTACGCCGCTTTCCCTTTCGGTGTGATTGTGACCGACGGGCTGCCCACTTCCATCGAAAATGCATATGGATTTCTGAAAAACGGAGTTCTTCGCGGCTTTTCACGCATTTTTTCCGGGGATCGGCAGACACAAACCAGGGTTAAAAAATTCATCGATCCCTCCACCGGAAAGAATTACGCCACCATCGGTGAAATGCTGGAGCTCATGAGCGGTGAAAATCCCGGGGCTGTGGAAAAAATGAGAAGATGGCTTCAGCTTCGCCGCACCTTTCTGGTCCTCAATATGGTAAAGGAGGCCGATGACGTCAGGGTAGGGGTGCGTTTCGCTGAGATGGTGAAAAAGTATCTTTGTATGAACGTCCATTACATCGGCTATATCGTCGATTCGCCGGAAGTCAGGCAGTCAATAAAGGCGCTCCGTCCGCTGGTCGCTTTCAATCGCGAATCGAAGGCGGCCGAATGTTTCGCGTCGATCACGAATAACCTGCTGGCACTAACGAGAGGGTGAGCGATGTCGTACACCGGGTATTGGCAGCTGAAGGAAAAGCCGTTCGAGGAATTGTGTGACACGAGATACTTTTTTGAAAGTGAAGACCATCGGGAAGCCCTCGACCGGATGCTTTACGTGGTGAACGACCGGAACATGAACATGGGTCTCCTTACCGGTGAAGTGGGATCGGGAAAGACAATCACCAAAAGCGTCCTGAAAAGTTCGCTTCACCGGCACCATTTCGAGGTGATCGATTTCGAGAATTCGAGTTTCGGATTCAACGATCTTCTGTACGATATCGTGGGCCGTATCACTTTCCGGGATGCACGGCTCGAACTCATGGACGAAGGTCGCGCACCGCGCAATGACAAATACCTGCTCATGCAGCAGTTCAGAAAAAAAATCGAGACACTCTATTACGAGGAGAAACGTCATCTGGTCCTCATTTTCGATGAGGCTCAGCAGATCGATGAACCGGTACTGGATGAACTGAAAAATCTCACCAACCTTTCATCGTCCTCGGAAAATTTCCTCACGATTTTTTTTGTCGGGCAACCTGAACTGCGGGAAAGAATCAGGAAACTCAAACAGGTGGACCAGAGGATTTTTCTCCGTTTTCACCTAAACAACCTAGATTTTAACGGATGCAATAAATATATCCAGCATCGTTTGCGTGTCGCGGGACTTGAAGCTGGGACCTGCTTCACCAGCCTGGGGTATGAGATGATCTTCCGAAGTACTGCCGGAGTTCCCAGGGAAATCAACCGTTTATGCAAACTTGCACTCAACTACGGATTCGCACGGCAGCTTAGTGAGATATCACGTGAAGACCTGCAGGTCATTATTGACGACATAGAGGAACAGGCGGGATGAGGGGCAGGAAATTCAATCTGGGCGAGATTCTCAGAAAACTCAACGAGGAAAAAAAACCGGAACCCGCACAATTGCCGCATGAATCCCCGACAACGGACTCTGCGGCGGGTGAGGGGCGGGCGTCACGGCCGCTGTCGTCGGGGCTGCCTTATTCCGGGGAATCTCCACCTCCGCTTCCTGAGCAGCCGCACCTTTCCCAGCCGCGCCCAGACGCGACGTCCATGATGCGCGATAATCATCGGGAAAGCCTTTCAACCGGTTCCGGGAGTTACCGGGTTTCCTCCGGGGAGAACGGACCGGTTCACCGCTCCGGGTACGAAGAAAAAACGGCTGTGGCGGAACCGGGCCTTTCCGAAACGGTTTTTTTTCCTGACCGGCCATACGAAAGGGCACGAAACTACTCCGGTGAAGAGAGCGAAGAACCGGCATACGACTTTTATCGCATGATCGGGATTCTCCTGCGACGGAAATACGCGATCCTGCTCATCGGGGCTTTGTCGGCTTTTGTATCGATCGTCAGATACATGAAAGCCGATACCTACTTCGATGCGAACGCCCGTCTTCTCTTTCAACCGGAAACTCAGGGGATTGTCGACGAACAGAGAGTATTCCGTTATTGGGGCGATCGCGAGAAAGTGTTCGCGACTCATCTGGAACTGCTTACTTCTCATTCGGTACTTTCCATCGCCGCGGATAATTACGGAAACGAGATCACCCCGGAAATGATCAAATCCTCGCTCACCATCCGCCAGGGCGAGACCGGGGGCGAAAAAAACGACATCATAGAACTTTCGTTCCGGCATCGTGAAGCTGAAACCGCACGCGACGTGGTCAATGAAATCTGCAAGTCTTATATAGATTACCGGCGGACCGTAAATGCCCAGGAGATCACGCGTCTTGTAGGTAAATTCGAATTCCAGATCGGTAAGATCCAGGGTGATCTTTCGAAAAAAGAATCCGCGCTACGCGAATTCAAGGAATCGAACCGTATGGTGGAGCTGTCCAGGGAAACCAATCTTACGATCACCAAACTCGCCGACATGGAAATGTCGCTGCAGGCGACGCAACTCGCGCTTCTTGAAAACAGGGAGCGGCTGGCCGCTTTGAACAACCAGATCGGCAATCAGGAACAGAACATCGTTCAATCCGTCACTTACCAGGATCCCTTTCAGAACCGCATCGCTGATCTGGAGCTTGAACTCAATACTCTGAGTACGGAATACAGCCCCGAGCACTTCAAGGTGAAAATGCTGCGTCAGCAGATCGAGAATCTCAAATCCGCCACCGCCGACAGTATTACACGTGAAGCAGCAAGCCGGACCCTGGTGAAAAATCCGATCAGACAGATGCTTGTTCAGGACCTGGTCAATCTGACCGTTGAGAAGTCGGCTCTTGACGCGAAGCGGACGGCGCAGGAACAGATTATCGAAAGGCTCAACCAGGAACTCGTCCTTCTTCCGGCAATGGAGCAAAAGTACGCCTACCTGCAGCGCGAGACCGAGTCGCTTCTGCAGACACTTCTGATGCTCAAGGCGAAATACGAGGAGGCGAAGATCAGGAGGGATTCCGAAGAATCGGATCTCAAGGTCCTAGAACTCGCGCGGACTCCGGTACGCGAATTGACGAGTGTCAAACCGGTGTCCATCATCATCGGCCTGCTCATCGGAATAGTGCTCGGAATAGGCCTCGCGTTTCTTCTCGAGTATCTGGATCAAACGCTCAAGGAGCCTTCGGCGGTGGAGCAGGCGCTCGGACTGCCGCTCCTGGGAATAGTTCCGTTCATAGAAGCGGATCACGCTCTTCTGGAGAACGGTACCGATCTTACAAAAAACATTCTCGAGCCGTTCAGGGCTCTAAGGGCGAATCTCAAACATATCGCTGCGGCCCGCAACCTCAAAACCTTTATCGTGTGCAGCGCGGTCAAGGGAGAGGGGAAAACCACACTTGCCGCGAACCTCGGCATTACTTTCGCTCTCGATGGGAAAAAGGTACTTCTGATCGACGGTGATCTGCGACGTTCCCAGGCGCATACGCTCTTTTCCGTTCCAAAGGAAAAAGGTCTCGCGGATTACCTTGTCGGAACCGTAAAGATCGACGATATCGTCAAACCGACGCGGTTCGACAATCTGTTCGTCGTCACTTCCGGTGAGCGTCCGCACAATCCCGCGGAACTGCTCGGTACCATACGGTTCGATATGATGATACGTGAGGCGAGAGCGAAAGCGGATATAGTCATTTTCGATTCTCCCGCGCTGCTTCCGGTGAGCGACGCCATCACGATGGCTCCCAAGATCGACAGCGTGCTTTTCGTGGTCAGGACATCCTGGACCCCCACCAAAGCCGCCCAGCAGGCTCTCAATCAGCTTCAGCGGATCGGATCAAGGCTCCATGGAGGCATTCTCAACGGCGCTTCACCTTCGGGAAAATATTACCCCTATTATTACGGCTATTACGGGTACTACGGGTACGACTCTTACAAGTATTCCTATGAGGGAGACAGCCCAAACCGGTTTTCCGTGCGGCAGGCGGGGCTTACCATTGAGAAGAAGGTGAGGGATACCCTGAGTACGACGAAGTTTTCCATCCCCAAGTATGCCACAGCGGCAAGCAGGAACTTGCGGAGGATGGCCCGTCGAAAGTTTTTATGGCTGCTTCTGTGTGTACTTTGCATACTGACCGGAGCCCGCATCGCGGTCAGGTCCTTGCGACAGGATACGTTGTCCGGGGAATCGGTCGTGTACCTCGGGCTTATGCCGAATGGCGCACGGGACACGATTCCCAACGGCAGGGATATCGCCTTTCCCGGGGCCGGAGAGGTAAACGGTATTCAGACCAGAGAGGTGGTGAGCTCTGCCGAATTCCAGACTCCCGACCTGGATAAGAACGTGAAGGGCTGGTTCAAGGCTTTTTCGGAAAGGAGCCGCGAACCGTTTCTCGCGTATTATGATACCGCATCTTTTCGATTCGACGGAGGCGGGTACGATCGATGGCAGGAGCTTACCGGGCGGGAGCTTTGGGGTTCTGAAAGAGATGCAATGACCGTACTGGATACCATGAAGCGACTTGGAACCGACAGCCTGCGGGCGAGAGTGATGATCGATTTCCACTTCATCACGTCAGAGGATACAATCCCGGGCAAAATCGGGCATACCTGGTCTCTCGGGAGCGGCGGCTGGCGTATCGTCGAGGAGAAACGGATTTTT
>CAZGVZ010000179.1:0-7938 GCA_964529145.1 uncultured Fibrobacteraceae bacterium
CCAGCATTCGATGACAATAAAGACCGAGTTCCGGAGTTATTCAAAGACCGCTGGATTCACCGGAACGCGCTGCGCCTATAGCGTCGTTCCGAAGAGCTGTATGATATACGACTCGGCGGGAACCGGACACTCGCTCCATCAATTCTGGAATCGTCGCCACACCACCAAGTTCAACGGAGTCTCCTATCCGGTCCAGCGTGCCGCCGAAGCCATTTACACAGGTGACGGACCGCGGCAGGTCCGGGAACTCACCGGTTACTATATGAAAAACGCGGCTTTGATCCGCAGCCGTATGACAGGATTGGGGTACACCTGCACGGGCGGAACGAACGCTCCCTACATCTGGATCGACGGCAAGACCGACTCCTGGAGTTTCTTCGATCTGCTGCTCAGAAAAGCGGGAGTGGTCTGCACTCCGGGAGCGGGATTCGGCAAATGCGGAGAAGGATATATCCGGATAAGCGCGTTCAACGATCCTGCACGGGTCGTACTGGCGCTCGACAGGATCGCTTCCGCCCTGAAGTGAGCGGCGCTGCACGATGGAACCCGCGGATACGGTTCATGCCCTCCGGACGTGAAGCACCTTGTCTAGATTAGTCAATGCGAAAAGCCGGTTGAGATACGAACTCTCGTCGTCGTTGGTATTGACGAGGATAAGTTTTCGCTTCTCTTTCTGCATCAGAGTGTGATAGTACACGATCGTCCCCAGGCCGTGACTGTCCATGAAATTGGCACGGCTCACGTCCACGATGATGGTGGCGTACTTCTTCTTGTAGAGCAGGTCGATCTTGCGCTGGAATTTCTTCACTTCTGAATCGGCCACTTTTCCGCTCAGTTCGATAACCGGCGTATCCTGGTCGTTACGTACCACGATTTCGAGCGATTCGGGTTCGTTGGTCATATCGCTTCTCCCTCGATTCGGTTCATATTGTTCTGCAGCGCTCTAATGATACCGTTGCGGCGCCCGGAATGTCAATCCCGCACTGGAAAGCGGGGAAAGCGGCTTAGATCGCCCTGCCGCTACTCTGTACTGTTTCCTCCGTGGACATCGGCAGGACCGGGAGAAAAACACACGACCTTTGCAGCCGGTTGCGCCGGCCAAAGCCCGATTATGGACAGCACAAGCTACCGGGGTACCCTGTAATGTATTTTTCCCGTATGAGCTTGAAAACCGGATTTTTTTTCAACGATTCCTCCCTTCTCCACGAACTCGAGCCCGATCACCCGGAATCGGCGGAACGGCTCAGGGCGATCTTAAGGCGCCTTGAGTCACCCAAGGGGATCACCTTTTTCATGCCGTTTTCACCGCAATTCGATAAAGACGTACACACGCCGCTGATATCCGCGGTCCATACCATGGAACACATACGGGAAGTGCTCTCGATTCCAGGTACCGGACGCGCAGCCGGAGATTCCGTCGCTGCGGTCATCGCAGCAGTCGATGCTGTGTATGAGGGAAAGATCGCCAATGCGTTCTGTGCGGTGCGCCCCCCCGGGCACCATGCGCACAATGACGCTCACCGTGACGGTTTCAACAAGGGAGAAGGTTTCTGTTTTTTCAACAATGTGGCTATCGCGGCGCGTCACGCCCAGTGCCGTCATGGAGCAGGGAGGGTGCTCATCATCGACTGGGATTTTCATCACGGCAACGGCACCGAATCGTTCTTCTCTTGCGATCCGTCCGTTTTTTACTGCTCTATCCATCGGTTCGACACCTATCCGTTCACCGGTTCCCCTGAGAAGACCGGTATCGGAAAAGGCGCCGGGTTCACCTTCAACTGTCCCCTGCCCCGTCCCGGATCTCCGCCGGGACCGGTTGACGACAGTGAGTTTCTCGCAGCGCTGTCACTCATCACCGACCGTCTCGACGCTGCCCGCTTCTCTCCGGACATCGTCCTGATCTCAGCTGGATTCGACGGTTTGCGGGGAGATCCTCTGGGCACCTTCTCCCTGAGTGAGCACGTGTTCTTCCGCGCGACCGAGGTAGTCATGGGAATCGCGGATCGGCACTGTTCCGGCCGCATCGTCTCGGTGCTCGAGGGCGGGTACCACACACAAAGCCTCGCCGCGGCTGTCGAAGAGCACATGAGGGCGCTCTCCCGGTGTCCGGGAAATCGAGGCGGCTCCTTACAGGGCGGGCGGCCATGATCATCTACAACGTGCACCCCGTCAATCCGCAGCGCCGTTGCATAGAAGCCACTGCGCGTATATGTAAACACGAAGGCGGCATCGCCGTGTATCCTACAGACACCGTTTACGGTATGGGTGTCTGCCTGAGCAATGTCAAGGCCGTGGAGCGGATCAGCCGCCTTTTGCACAAGGATCCGGGCCGGCTCTTCTCCTTCATATGCGACGATTTCTCGAGGATGTCACGTTACGTGCACATTTCCAACGCGCATTTCAAGCTCATGAAAAGGTATATTCCCGGACCTTACACCTTCATCCTTCCCGCGACACACCTGGTGCCTAAGAAAATCTCCCCCAAACGGAAAACCGTAGGTGTACGCATTCCCGCCTGCCCCACGGTTCTCGAACTGGTGGCGGCACTCGGCGAGCCGCTCGCGAACACATCCATCAACATTCCCGGCGTTTTGCGCGGAGATCCCGACGAAGTGCGCCCAGCCGTGCTCAACGAAGTGGATGTCATGCTCGATGCCGGGCCTCTTGAAAATCCGGTCGGATCCACCATCGTGGACCTCACGGTCGACGAGCCGGTGCTGGTGCGCCTGGGAAAGGGCGAATGGAACGAATGACCTTCCCAACCCTGATTTTTCCATTCTCGATAAGCGAGGTAACATGAACAGCGAACAACTTGAACGTCTGATAGACATCGTCGCGCGGCTCCGTGCTCCGGGGGGGTGCCCCTGGGACCGCGAGCAGACCCATGCGTCGATCCTACCCTGTCTGCTCGATGAAACATACGAGTTTTTCGAGGCGGTGGACGAGAACAGCGCCGTCAAGATGGAAGAGGAGCTCGGCGATCTGCTCCTGCAGGTAGTGCTGCACGCGCAGATGGCAAGGGAAGCCGGTGAGTTCGGAATCGAGGAGGTCGCGAAGGTGATCGGGGACAAGCTCGTGAGGCGACACCCCCATGTCTTCGGCGATGTAAAGGTATCCTCCCCTGCCGAGGTTATCGAAAACTGGGAGCGGATAAAACGGGGCGAAACGGGCAAGGAGCACCGCCGTTACCTGGTCGACGACATTCCCCAGGCGCTCCCGGCCCTCTTTCGCGCGCAGAAGATCCAGCGCAGGGTCGCCCGAGTCGGTTTCGACTGGCAGGAGACCGGGCCTGCGCTCGACAAGGTCGAGGAGGAGTTCGGGGAGTTCAGGGAAGCGCTCGCGGCCGGAGACTCGGAGCACGCGGCCGAAGAGCTCGGGGACATACTGTTCGCTCTGGTCAATGTCGCCCGTCACCACGATGTCAGTGCGGAGGACGCTCTGAGAAAAGCCAACGACAAATTCTGCCGCAGGTTCCGCTTCATCGAGGACGCATGCAGGGATGCCGGGATCGACCTCGGGAAGGCGACCCTCGAGGAACTCGACCGTTTCTGGGAAAAGAGCAAGAAGGTCGTGGGGTGATGCGCCGGGCGGACCGCCCCGGGCGCTAAGGTCAAGAGAAATGGCATCCGGCCGCCGTTTCTCCGTCCCGGCGCTCCGGCATGTATATTTCTGAAAACCTGTATCCGCGAAGCAGATCGCGTAAAGGAGTGGTCCGACCTGGGTTGAAGATGCGTAAAAATGCCCGACATACCCGCTATATCGAGCTTTTTACAGCCGCATATTCTACCTCAGCTTCCGCAGAACCGCGAAGTGGAATCGCTGGATACAGGTAAAACAAGCCCTGAAGCGCGGTCGTGACGCGCCGGGGCGAGCGCAACCACCTTTGTCGAAAGGAATCGAAATGAGCTCTACGAAAGGTCCGGGTACCAGTTCTTCCAGAAGAGACTTCCTCACGGCCGCGGGAGCTACCGTAGCCGCGGCCGCGTTGTCCGGAATGTTCTCTCCGGCCCGCGCCGGAGAGAACCGTGAAGCCATACCGCTTCCCCCTCTTCCCTACCCCGAAAACGCGCTCGAACCTTACATCTCGGCAAAAACTCTCGCCATTCATCATGGAAATCATCACCGGAGGTTTTTCGAGGAGGTGACGCTTCGGGTCAAAGGAACGGATTATCGGAACGCATCGCTCGAAAAAATCATCCGTGAGACCTACGGCGGCATCACCATGATAGAAACGCTGCATTTAATGGCGGTGCTGTCATGGAATCACGACTTTTACTGGAAGAGCATGAAGCCCAAAGGCGGCGGTGAAATGCCGGGGCGCCTGAAGGTCGCGGTAACGGAGGCGTTCGGCAGCGTCGAGGCGTTCAGGAAGAAATTCAAGGAAGCCGCGATGACCCTGGGCAGCGGCTGGGCGTGGCTCGTGCTCGACAAGGGGAAACCGGCGGTCACCTACACCACCTATCATTCGACTCCCCTGATGTCCGGCCAGGTTCCGCTGCTCACGATCGACTGCTGGGAGCACGCTTACTATCTGGATTACCAGGACCGTAAGGAAGCCTACGTGGACGCGTTCCTGGATCACCTTGTCAATTGGTCGTTCGCGGAAAGCCTCATGCCTTCTGAGGCAAAGCCCAAGAGCGTCAAGCAGTGACCCTCCGGGGGGTCCCCCCCCCCCCGGTTTTCAAGGAATCAATTACCACGGCTATAAAAGCCGTTGTCTGACTTGAGCGGGCCAAGCGGTACAATGGAAACAGTGCAAAGCACTGGACTCCTTACGCTTCAAGAATGGTCGATGACACGAGACGAAAGAGATCAGCAGAAAAGGTGGATGTCCGGGCACCCAGTTTTTAAAGCCGTCTTTCCCAGGATCCCGGCCGCGGTCTCGAGGGCCTCGGGAGAAAAGAAATTTATATGAGTGGAGTCCCGTGCGTACCACCATGCCGAGAAGCGCCCAGTGCCCGGGTAGCACCTGGTTCGCACCGCGACCGCTCCGGCGGCGTCGAGCAGGCGGGCAACGTCTTCAAGGGAGGCGCGAAGATCCCGCAGGTGTTCGATTACTTCACATAGTATAATCATTCCGTAGCCCGGAGCGAGATCCTCCCCGGGATAGCCGTAAAGAGGATCGAATGTATCGCATACCCATCCCCGGCCGCGCAGTATCCCGGCGAGCACGGCGTTAGGGCCGCATCCGTAATCCAGAAAGCGCACTCCATCGGGGACCGCTTTTCCCGCGACATCCGCGACCTCACTGAGGAACCGGACATACCCCGCGTTGGTTTCCGTATTGTCGTGAAGAGCGTACCGGGCCCGTTCGGCATCTCCGGAAACATGGTACTCTTCGGGTACGAAGACAAGTGAACAAGCGGCGCACTTCACGAACACCCGCAGACCGTCATCGTCAACCCTGTCGCACCGCGGTGAGGAGCAGAGAGGGCAGTTCACGGAGAGTCACTCCCGAGAATCTGCCTGCGGGTCAGACGGCACGCCGCGATACTTCCGAGTATTCCTTCCATCGGGTCGAGCAGCGGGACACTGTTGAGACGTATATTCAGCAGCGCTGCCCAGAAGGCGCCGATTCCCTCTTCATGCACGGTTTCCGCCCTCAGCCTTTCGAAATCGCGCAGTAGACCGGCATCCCTGTTCCTTTGATACATGACAAGCGTCCGTTCCAGAGTTTCGCACCGTTGCGCGAACGCACGCGACCTGTCCTCATCCCTGGGCTGGGGCGGTTCATGTGAAGTGAATCCACGATCGAAAGCCCTGCGCGCGACCCACGCGTCATGTCTGTCGAAAAATATATCCCGACTGGCGGAAACAGGATCGAGGCAAAAAACGGATCCGGAAAAAACGGTGGAGAAAACATCACAGGAGCTGGAAACCGGTACTTTTCCCCGTATGCGGCAGTAGACCGTTTCCGCAGTGATCGACCGCATGCAGACGGAATCGGCGCAGATCGGTGAGAAGCAGGGGCGGCGCTGGCACCTGCCGGCGAACACCGTATGACCGCTGCCGTAAGGCCCGGTCTCGACCGGACTGGTGGGCCCGAACAGCGCGAACACTTTCTTTCCGAGAGCAGCCGCGGCGTGCATGAGCGCGGTATCTCCGCTCACCACGAAACGGACATGAGGAAGCAGCGCCATGGTGCCGCGGAACGAGAGTTCCCCTGCCGTGGCGCAACCGCAAGGTCCAAGCGCGGAGGCGATGACATTCACCGTATCCCTTTCCGCGGCGGCTCCGGTGAGAACGATTCGAAACCCGTCCCTCGCGCACATTCTGCCCAGCTCGATGAATCGTTCGACAGGCCACCGTTTCGAAGGCCAGGCGGCGCCCGGCTGAAAAACGGCCAGGTTGCCGGGCGTAAGCCCCTTTTCTTTCAAATACTCCGCCGCATCCCGCGCTTCCCTTCCGGTTATGGTTATAAATGCCTCTTTTCCGGAGGTTGTGCCCGCGATTCTGCAATACACATCGGTCGCATGGAGCATATTGCAGCGCCGCGCGAAGGGTATCGCGTAGAGGTATTGACTCCATGGATCGGTGATCGCGTGAACCCCCTCCCGCAAGAATCGTCTTCCGGCCGTTCCGGTACTATTCAGGATAGTAGAGATGTATGACGGATAGGGGTGCTGGGAGAGGTTGATCACCTCTTCGCATCCATCGGCCCGGAGTTCATCGATACATGATGCCAGGCCGGCAATTCCCCGGTCCCAGTGCGGCTCCCCGCTCAATCGCCTGATTGTTTTCCTGGGAAATCTGACGATACGGTCGCAATGAGGGAAGTGCAACAATCCGCCTTCAAACCCTTCCTCCACGAAAAAGGAGATATGGCAGTCTGCCCGATTCTTCTTGATCGCTTCGAGAACCGGCAGCGCCATGATGACATCACCGAGATTATTAGGCAGGATTATGACGGTCCGCATCGCCACGGAAATCGAGAGAGTTCAACTCATCATATGTTCTCGAACGGGAAATCTCCTCCAACGCGAGCAGCAGGAGATCCCTGTCGTCCAGCGGTTCCCGGCCGCACCGGTTCCGTGCCAGCTCCACTGCGGAAAGCAGATCCGGATTGCGCCGGTCAACTGTCATGCACACCAGCCCGGAAGCCCGTTGCAATCGATCCAGGAAGATATCCGTTCCCAGTACCCCCGGGCCTGCGCGTATCCGGAACTCAGAGCTTCGTTCCGGGAAAGCTTCGAAAACAGACTCGCGAACTCCGGGTCGGAGACCTCGGCGCCCACCGCGGCGATGCAGCATGCCGCGCGCGCCATATCGACCTGCAGGTCGGTCCAGGAATACCCGCTCCTGAACAGATGGGCAGCGAAAGGAGCATGGCCCTGCACATGTTCGATAAGAACAGTGCCCTCGGCGACTGAAACGGGTAGCCGTTCCTGCCGCATCACCGACCAGCAGCTCGCGAGGGTGTCGCGGACCACGTCGTCCGTCGTGATGTCGCGTTGCTGCAATCTGTTCTCGAAAGCGAGACAGGCCTCGAAGCTTTCCTTTATCGAATGCAGGGATGGACCTGTCGCCAGGACCCTGGAAATGTCGAACACATGTTTGAGGCGTTGAGCCGCTTTTCCTTTGCCAAGGGGTATTCCCAGCGTCGACGGGCCCAGAGTCAGAAGTTTGTCGCCTATGATGCTCCCCGGCAGGGGAACAGTCACGCATGTATCACTGGAGAAAAGCGTTCCGCACGCCACCCGTTTCGGCCGGCAGGGATATGGACTCGTGTGCAGCTGCGCATCAAGCATGACATCCGCTTCCCGGGTCGCGGAAAAGGAAGAGGGGTAAAAGAGACGGTAGCTCGACAGCGGAATCCACGGTTTGGTCGCATGCTGCCGTTTCTCCCAACGGGTGAAAACGCCGAATGTATCGACAAGGGTCGAGAGCGTTCTCTCGATCTCTTCCCTCTCCCAATCGGTTGCTATATCGACGTCAATG
>CAZGVZ010000180.1:0-2856 GCA_964529145.1 uncultured Fibrobacteraceae bacterium
GACACCGAGCGGCCCGAATCACCTTGACATCAACCGGGACCTCCGGCGGGACACCGGAACCGATACCGCCATCGGCATGCGGGTGGACAGCATCAGCTTCACTCTGCTGTCGGTCGAACCACAACCGGGTGACACCGCCTTTCCCCGTACTGCCCGCATAGCGCTCACCTTTTCCTCTCCTGTGTACGCCGCATCTGTCGACACGGCGCCGGCAGGAAACCGCTCGCTCGAGGTCTCCTCGGAGTATAACGGCGGCGAACCGCTACTCTTTTCATCGGTGCTCGTGGAGAGCACGCGCGTGGTGTTCGACATTGGCCGCGAGCTCTTTTACCGTGACAGCCTGCATTGCAGGTACCGTAGCGGGTGGGTGCGCGACCGGCTCGGCTTCGCAGCTGACAACAGCGGCGACGGCATCGACGCGACCATGTTCGACTCCGCGTCGGGTGAGGACGACCTTGTGTGGAGTTACCGGGTGAAACCGCCGGAGATCATATCGGCCGAGCCGGAGGCAGGGACGGTGCTCAAGGAAGTCTCGCCCTGGATCACCATACGTTTCGACGGCAGAATTCCCCCGGGGGTCTTCGATGCCGATACTTCGATCCGCAACAGGTCGTTCAGGGTCGGGTCTATGCGGACCGGCTACTCCCCGCTACGCGGCATCTCCATGCTTCCCGACAGTACGGGAGTGACATTCAAACCTGCCATTGCCTTTTTCAGCAACGACAGCGTGCACTGCGCGTTCACCGGTTTTTCGCGGGAGCACCGGTACGGCAGTCCCAGCAACCTGCCCGCGGACAGTTCAGGAACTTTCGGCAGCCACGAGTGGTCGTTCCGGTCGGGAAAGATAGGGTTCTATACCTATCCGAATCCCTACAAGCCCGGAACCGATCCACGCCACTGCAGGGACAACGGGCCGTGCGGCATATGGTTCAAGAATCTTCACACTCTCTCGAACCACATCTGCGAGGTGAGAATCACTATCTACGGCATGACGGCACATCCGGTTTTCTCGTCGCACTCCGAGGGAAAGCGCATCCTTTTTTCACGCGAAGGCGCCGGGAGTCTTCCGCAATGGTTGTGGGATACCAGAAACGGCAGGGGAGAGCCTGTCGCCACGGGGATCTATCTTTACGCGATCGAGGATACACGCGGTAAAGTACTTAAAAAGGGAAAACTGATCATTGTCCGATAGGCGCCGGTCTCATTTTTCAGCTTTCCTCAGATCCATACGACCTCCCGGACGCACTCGGGTTCGCAACAGTCGATGTCCCTCTTGATGGAGACGAACTCGTCGGCGTGGCTGAGGAACAGGTCTACGAGTTCCGGGTCGAAATGCTTTTCACGCTCCTCCCGGATGATTCCGCAGGAAATGTCGATGGGATAAGGGGTCTTGTAGGGGCGCCGGGACGTGAGCGCGTCGAATGTGTCGGTGAGAGCGACGATTCGTGCGGGAAGCGGTATGGCTTCGCCGCGAAGTCCCTGAGGGTACCCTTTTCCGTTCCAATGCTCGTGATGCGATAGAGCGATGACCTGTGCGGTTTGCAGCACCGAGCCCCTGGCGTTCTCGAGAATGTCCGCGCCGATCGTTGTGTGCGATTTCACTATGGAGAATTCTCGTTCGGAAAGCATTCCCTTCTTCAGGATGATGCTGTCGGGAATGCCGATCTTGCCCACGTCGTGCATGGGAGCGGCGTAGGAAAGATTGTCGATCTCCTGCGGAGTGAGGCCTATGTATCCCGCCAGGAGGGTACAGTAACGGCTCATGCGGGAGATATGGCTTCCCGTGTCCTTGTCCTTGTACTCCGAGGCGAGGACGAGACGAAAGATGGTGTCGCGGTACGCATCCTGGAGTTCCTGATTCGCCTTGCGCAGCTCGGAAACGGTCTTTCGCAGATCGGACGCGTATTTCACGAGCTGGTCGTTAGCTGCCGCGAGTTCGCGTCTCTTCATCTTCGAGTGCTGGAAGATCCGGCCGAGTTCGCGGGAAAACGTCCTCGATTCGTTCTTCGCGATTTCGAGCTCTGTGCGGAGTGTCTCGTTACGCGCAAGCTCGAGAAGGTAGAGCCTCTGGTAATCCACCGAATAGAGCGGGGCGCGGTCCTGAAAAATGAATCCTGCATCGCTCATACGGCGATTCCAAGGATCTGTTCCACTTTGGCGATGAGATCGAGAGGACTGAACGGTTTGATCACCACCTCGCAGGCGCCGGCGGCGAATCCCTCCTCTTTCCGTTCCTCCGGGGCGCCCGAAAGGATGATGACCTGGCACTGGCAGGTCTGGGGAGAACTCTTGATCTGGCGGGTCGCCTCGATGCCGTCCACTGGGCCGGGCATGGCCACGTCCATGATGATCAGATCGGGAAGGTGTTTATGGGCCATTTCTACGGCGCGCGCCCCGCTCGAGGCCTCGAACACCCTGAATTCCTTGAAGTCAAGTGTGGTGGCGACGAGCTTACGGATTTCCCTGCAATCGTCGACGATTAGCACTTTTTTCATGATCGCGAGTAACCGGTTTTCGATTTGAGAGTTGGATATGTCGTTACGGCAATGGAACTGCTGACGGTTCGACACTGCGGCGAATGCGCTCGACGGCACCCGCCGCAGCCTGCATCTAGTGTACCACGCGGCCGGCCGTTTTTCAAGGAGTTTACGACCGGCCCGGTCCCTGTGAAAAGGGCCGGGAATCTTCGGGAGTACCGTGAAAAATCCGTAACTGCCGGTAGTACAAGGAATTCTTCACCACGGAATTCTCACGGATGCTTCCGTTCTATCGATCAAACTACCTTATTTATGGAATGTAGAATGTATTTTATGTAAGTTGAGCGATCTTTTTTGGACAGGAAAGATGCCGGGTGAG
>CAZGVZ010000180.1:2866-7837 GCA_964529145.1 uncultured Fibrobacteraceae bacterium
TACTGCATTCAAAAGTGCTGAGACCCGGTGAGGTATCCGGAGCGTACTTGCGGCGGTATGTTCGCCAACTGCACACGTTTCCATGCGAAGGGGAATCGCCGGATACGGTTTTTTACCATTCGTGTACCCGGATCCGGCCGACGGTCCCTGGAGGGACCCCGAGGAAAGCTTCCGGGACAATGCGAAGCGTTTCAGCGGCCGGATTGTTGAGAGGAGAGCGGATGTCCGAAATGGCCGAGTTCGCCAGAAGAATGCACGAGGCGGAGCGGGCGCCGGGTCTCCGCCGTTTGTCGCCGGTCGAGTATCCCTCCAGGACCCGACACCTCTATGACATACGTGCGGTGGTTTTCGATATCTATGGCACGCTCCTCGACTATTGGCGCGAAGAGTTCACTGAGCCCGGTGAGAAGGAGAGAAGCTT
Organism: uncultured Fibrobacteraceae bacterium; assembly: GCA_964529145.1. Classification (GTDB taxonomy): domain Bacteria; phylum Fibrobacterota; class Chitinivibrionia; order Chitinivibrionales; family Chitinispirillaceae; genus JAFGNB01. Next base: position 3,288 of record CAZGVZ010000180.1, read on the forward strand.
TGCTCAGGCATTCAGAAACGTCGCCGAGTATTTCGGTATGATTCCAGCGCTTACCGGTATGAATCCTGCCGACCCGCCGGAGAAGACATTGAGCGATTTTTATCACGGGCTCATTTCGTTGAGACACGAGCAGGCCACAGGCAGGGGCGCTGAATATCCGGAAATCGTGATCGAGGAGATCTGGGAACTGGTCGTAAGAATTCTCCGGAGGCATGGCTACGCACCTCAGGACGAGGAGGGGGACCGCTCCTTTTCCAGAAAAATCGCCTGGTTTTACAATTTCAAGGCTCTGGGACGTCGGCTTTACCCCGGTGTGGTCAGGGCCCTGGAATCACTGAGGAGCCGGAACATGCATATGGGCCTGCTGTCGAATGCCCAGTTTTACACTCCCATAGACCTCACGCTTCTCATCCGGGATCAGAGCCGGGGAAAGTATGACGACCTCTTCGAGCTCTTCGATGTGGATCTCACTTTCTTCTCCTACGAGTACGGGGTGGCGAAGCCGAATCAGCTGCTTTTCCGCAGACTCTTCGACGCTTTATACGAGCTTCAGATTCTCCCGTCTCAAACTGTATTCGTCGGAAACGATCTGCTGGTCGATATTGAACCCGCACAGCGGGCGGGTATGAAAACGGCTCTGTTCACCGGAGACGAACGGAGTGCGTTTCTCGACGATCCGTCCGGGAGTGTCATTCCCGACCTGATTTTTTCGGACTGGGCCGACCTGGACGGTCTGCTTTCTTTCAATTCGGAGGGTTCCCCATGAAATGCCTCTCGATCCCGCTCCTTGTGGTGATCACCGCGGCGGCGATGTCCGCCATGGAACTGGAATTCGATTTCGATCCAGCGGACGAAAACGCGCTACCGGCCGCTATCGGTAAAGTGGTGAGCGAAGCGTATGAAATGAACAGGCAGGGACTCGAAGCGCTCGAGAGACGGGATTACGATGCGGCTCTCGCGGCATTCGACGAGGCTTTGAAGATACTGCCGGATTACAGTGATGCAGAGAATAACCGCGGAGTGGCCTATTTTCGCCGGGGGAATATCGGCGAAGCGCAAAGTATCTGGGAGAAGCTTGCCGTCCGGGAGCCCGACTATGCGACCGCACGTTACAATCTGGGTCTGATTTTTCTGCACGAACGAAAGCTCGAAGCCTCCCTGCGCCTTTTCGAGCAGGCGGTCAAGTCCGAAGGCCGCTTCGTGGAGGCGCTGGTGCGGTGCGGAACGGTATGCATGGAGCTCGGACGGAGATCGAAAGGCCTCGAGTACCTGAGAAAGGCGTACAAAATCGCGCCGGATCATCCCGATACCTGGAGCTTTCTCGGGTATGCGCTCGTTTCCGGCGGTGATACGGCAGAAGCGCTTAAGATTCTCAGGAAGCAAGAATCGAAGCCCAATGCTCTCAGGCTCCTCGGCTCGATCGAGAGTTCCAGAAAGAACCACAGGAAGGCTGCTCTTTACTTTTCCAAAGCAGTGGAGAAGGGGGCCGACCCGTCGATCCTCGTGGAACTGGCATCCTTACAAATGGAAGCGGGCGCATGCAGGGAGGCGCTCTCGACCATCAGGACTTTTCTTTCCGGTAAAGCCCGTCGCCCGGCGGACGCCTATCTTACCGCAGGGCTCGCGGCGAAGGAGTGCGGAACCATCGAGGAGGCGCAGAACTTTTTCGAGGAAGGAGTCAGGTTCTTTCCCAGAGACCCAATTCTCGCCCATAACCTCGGCCAGATCTTCTTTTACAGGAAGCAGTATGACAGGGCCGAGCAGGTCTGGGAAGGGATGTCCGATTCCGTGCAGGACCCGTCGCTTATGTATCTCCGGGCGCTCGCGGCCCGGAAGAGGGGGGATCTCAAGGGCGCCGGCCGGTACGTCCGGGAGGCGCTGTCCATCGACAACCGGGCGGAATTCCACGATCTTCTCGGAGTCATCCACCACCAGGAAAACGACGACGCTCGGGCCGAAAAGGAGTTCCGTAAAGCACTTGCCCTCAATCCGGAACTGCGCAGCGCGCAGCTCAACCTGGCGCTTCTGTCAAGCAAGGACGGGGACCTCGACGAGGCAGTGGGCGGACTGGAGCGCCGGGTGAAGTCCTGCACCGGAGACGAATGCGCAGATCTCTCTTTTCAGCTGGCCCTTCTTTATCACAGGAAAAGAATGACCGTAAAAGCGGCGGAGGTGCTCGCGGGGATAAGGGAACCGGAGAAGGACGAAAGGATCTATCGCCATCTCGCTCTTTTCTATCGGGAACTTCAGGAGTGGGGCAAGGCGATCGAAGCGCTCGAGGCCGCGGCCAAAAATCTCGTGCTCGAGCCGCAGACCGAATACGAACTGGCTGAATCGTACCTGCTCGGGGGCCATCCCGCCAGGGCCGCGGAACGTTTCCTGCAGCTCATCCCACGCTGGACCGAGAACCCCTGGCGGCTGCATTACCAGATGGGGTACGCCTGGCTCGAACAGAACAACCTCGACGAGGCTCAGCGCTGCTTCGAGAAGAGCATCAGGAGCAGGTCCGACAACGTGGCGGCGAAGGGTCTCCTGGCGTTCGTCCTCAATCGTAAAGGTAAGGTCGAGGAGGCACGTTCCATGTGGGAAAAGAACCTTCGCGACGACCCGTCCAATCCGGCGTTATGGATCAACATGGGGCTGTCGCTCGAACGCGACCGGCGGTTCGCCGAGGCGCTCGATCATTATGAAAAGGCATCTCGCCTCACCCCGGGGGACAGGGAACTGCAGATCAATATCGGCAACGCCTACAGCGGACTGGGCCGGTATACGGATGCGATAAATGCCTATACCCTCGCCCTCGACTCCCCAAAGAGAAATCTGGCAGCGTACAACGCGCTGATCGCCGCGATAAAGAACAGGGATATGGAGCGGGCCGGGAAAATGTCTGGAATTCTCGAGAGAGAGTTCGGCGGTTCGCCGCACGCGAAACGGGGCGGAGCCGAAATGGCGCTCCTGAAAGGCGATACGGCCCGGGCGCAGAAAGTTCTCGAAGAACTCGGTGAGAAGGAGGAAGCGGACTGGCTCGCCCTCGCTCGCATCCATGCGTCGCGGGGTTCGACGGAGAAAGCGCGGGAGTGCCTCGCCAGACTCCCGGATGACGCCTCGTGGAAGCCGGAGATAGCCGCTGTAGAGGCGCAGATCGCCTTTTCCCGCGGAGAGTATGCCCGGGCCATGCAGTTCATGAGGGAATCGGGGGATACCGCGTTCACAGGCCAGTACAATATCGCCCTCACCGCGTATCACGCGAAGCAGTTCGCGGAGGCGCTCGAGATATCGCGCCGCCTTTCCGGGAAAACCGCAGGGAAGGACAGGGCGGACGTATGCAGGCTCGCCGGGAATTCGGCGTTTTCCCTAAGGCTGTGGGATGAGGCGCGTCAGTGGTATCTGCAGTTGTCGAGTGTGGACGCCGGCAACGCGGTGGTCCAGTACAATCTCGCGGTGGCGTATTACAATCTCGGCCGGACAGAGGACTCCTGGAAATACTACCAGCGGGCCAGAGGTTTCGATCCATCGATTTACAACAAGGATATCGAGGCCCGTTACCGGAGTACGAAGGGAACGGGCGCCGCCGATTCCACGCCGGTTCTCGACAGCGCCGAAGTATTGTACAACAGGGGAGTCGAACTGCAGAGGCATGGAAACGACAGCGCCGCGGAAAAACTCTATAAAAAAGCTGTCGCGAAAGATCCCGGATGCAGCCCCGCCTGGAACAACCTGGGCGCCATCTACGGTAAAAGGGGGGATATAGACAATGCCGAGAAGGCATATTTCAAAGCGATCGAAAAACGGCACGACGTTCCCGAAACCTACGCGAACCTCATCAATCTCTATATTGAACTGGAGGAGTTCGCCAAAGCAAGGAAATGGACCATCAAGGGCATCGGCCACAATCCCGACAGCGAAGTGCTCGAGGGGATGAGAGAGAGGATCCAGACGGCCGAGGCGGAGGTGAAAAAACGCAGGGAGAGCGGAGCCGCGGAGAAGGGGAAATAGGGGATAGGGCTACCGTCCGGCCGGGGTCTCCCGGCGCAAATAAGGTTCCACTATGATTCTTGCAGGGGCATGTAATGGACGATCCTTTCAATCTCCGAAGGTTTATCGATGCACAGGCCCAGGTGTATGGCCGGGTCGTTTCCGAACTCAGGAGCGGACGCAAGAGGACCCACTGGATGTGGTTCATCTTTCCGCAGATCAGGGGCCTTGGCCGCAGTCCCATGGCGGTCGAGTACGCGATAGGGTCTCTAGCCGAGGCGAGGGCGTACCTCGCGCATCCGGCGCTCGGCGCCCGTCTTGCGGAATGCACTGGGATCGTGCTCGGAACCCGAGGGATGACGGCACGCGAAATTTTCGGCGACATCGACGCGATGAAGTTCCGGTCATCGATGACTCTTTACTCGCGAGCTGCGACCGGCGACAATCTTTTCGCCGCGGCACTCGCCGAATATTTCGGAGGCGACGAGGATCCGAGGACCCTGGAGTCGATCGGGGAGTGAGCAGCGGTTCGGAATCGCTCTTCATTACTTACTGACAAGTTGAGCATCTGGAGT
>CAZGVZ010000181.1:0-7829 GCA_964529145.1 uncultured Fibrobacteraceae bacterium
GTATCTGACAAATACGAAACCGGGCCGGGTCGTGTCCATCATCGTTTGTGTGGGAGGGATTATTTCGACATCGAGCGAATCCACATCATCCACCGCATTAATCCGGACATCTTCGTCGTTCAACCATCTGCTCCATGCAGCCGAATCGTTATGGTGGAGTTGAACCGTATCCTCTCCGGGAAAAAACGTGATTACAGGAGGAACCGCATCCTCCACAAGCAGGACGAAATCGACTGTCTGATCGTACGAGGTGATGTCCTGCTGTTGACGTACATATCCGTCCTTGCTGCAAATCAATACATCGATGGGCTCCTCCGATTTTCGTCTGGCCAGAGAATCCTTACCCGTAAGATCTGAAACAGGCCTGTCTCCTCCGACCTGCAGAGTGCCGTTTTCCCGGACAATCACTTTCTGTGAAAAATGAATCGAATTAAGCTCAAGGGATACTATATACGCGGAAGGAGTGAGTCCGAGTTTATCGAGACCGAACGAATACTCCCGTGGAGACAACGTTTCATCGACCACTCTCCTTACACATTTTCCGGAGAGATCGTACAGCTCTAGTTTTGTGATGGTCCGTGGTTCGGTTACGGTGAAAAGTATCGAGTTTCGATTCAACACAGGCCGGCGGAGGTCATTCTTTTTAATGGAATGCCGAACGGCGACGATCTTGGGAAAGGTGAACACCCCCTGTGAGTTCGTATATACAGTGTACTCATCTATGTGAGAGAAGTCCTCCAGGTAGAGCATCGCACTGTCGATCGGATTCCCATCGGTATCCTTGACCGTACCGCTCAACGTCTTTTCCTCGGCATGCACGGTGACCGGCCCGATCAGACACAATGTGGTACAAATGATTCGCATCAAATGCATAGATTCGCCTCCCATTCACACTTCTCGCAAGTTGATACTGGGCCCCCCGCAGTGATTTCAATATATATATTTCACACGGACCGATACAGGACAATATGAACTTTTCGTAGATTTGCCGGACCACGCCTTTCGGCTGTCCGCTCAATCGCCTGAGGCCACCACAGAGATCCTCTTTTCCGAGGCTTTATTCATCTATCGCACGGAGCTTGGATCTCTCCGTTTGCCTGCGCCCCTATGCCATCCTGCCGGCAGGTTTTCCGACTGTCCACCTATGTTCTGCCCCTCCACTGTCACTATACGGACCGCGGTGCCGAGATTCATCGAAGTGTCTATCACCCGGTAAACGATGCGATAGATCCCCGGGGTTTCGACATCCACTTCCCCGTCTCTTGCGATAAAAGAGCTCAACTGCACCATGGAATCTATCGCATCGAACGCGGTTACTCCCGTATCGTTAAAGAACTCTCCTCTGCTGAGATAGACCGTATCGGGGTCCACGGAGATCACCGGTGGAACAGTGTCGACCATGACCGTATCGTAGAGGACGAGATAACGGTACGCGATTCCGATATTCTCGCTCCGGTCTTTGGCCTGGTATTTGATCACCGCTAACGAAGGCACGGAGCGGTCGATCAGCGTGTTAGTGGGAGGATAGAGGATAGGGGCCGAATCCCGGTCGTCGGATACCTGGATCCTGAGGTCGGTCCAGTAGGTTTTGAGTGTCACCGTATCGGTATAATGAATCCTCACCGTATCGCCCTCGAGTACCTGGATCACGGGCGGAGTTATATCTTCGACCTCCATTTCAAGATTTATGGTTCCAAGATACGAGACCAGGGGGACGGTAACGTTTTCATAGCCGTCAGCGAGGCAGTTGAGGTAATCGATATACGTTTCCGACTCCGTGGAAAGCGATGCTTCAAGCGGATTACGCAAGGAAAATATCGACTCCGGATCTTCCGACACTTGCACTCCCCCGCACTTCTGCACGACTATCTTTCCCGTATAGCGTAACTTTCCGACCGTAAGCGAGACGATATATGCCGAAGCGGGAAGACGAAGACTTTTCAGGTCCAGCGTATGAACTGATGACTGCAGAAATCCATTGAACGGACGCAGTACACATCTTCCCTTCAGGTCGAGGAGTTCACACCTGACCCAAACGCCGTTTTCGGGCACAGTAAAGCTCACTACGTTGTTCCGGATAGTCGGATGCACGGTACCCTTTCGAACCGGGAGGCGCCTCACACCGATATCGGGAGGTATCTGCGGGAACCTGTAATAGCCATCTTTGTCGGTAAAAGTCTTGACCTCGTAGGTACAGATCCAGAGCGTGGCATTGTACACAGGGTTACCCTCCGTGTCGGTCACTCTCCCATTGAGGTACGCTTCGGCGCAGATCAGTTCCGGAGCTAATAACAACCAGCAGCAGAATATGCGAGTGAAAGAGGTGACTGGAGATGAATTCATACGACGGTCTTTTCATTCCATTCTTCGCCGTGACCGACTTCCGGTAGTCCTTAAGGTGCCCTCGTAACCGGAGTTACTGTGGGTGGCTAAGCCTTGAAGCATTCATTTCAATAATATACTTTCACCTGGCCTGTATATGCTGTATTGTTTCTGTTTTCAGTCAGTGAGGTGATCAAAGGAAGGATTGCGGTCATGTCTGGATACCTGACACGGGAATCGGGCCCTGTTTCAATTCAAATGGCGCTCCGCCGTTTCCGGTAACCGGTCGATCGCATGGAGGTTGTCTATGGACGTAATGACCGTGCCTCCTTTAAAACCATTCATTCTGGCGAGTCTCGAAAGAATCCGTTGCGGACCGACTTCGAAAAGCGAATCGATTTCCATCTTTTTCAGAGTTTCCATCGAACTTCTCCAATGGACCGGTCGCATGAGCTGCAAGGTGACGAGGCGTTTTATGTCTGAGGGTTCGAATTCGATCTTAGATGTCGCATTGAAGATGATCGGAACTGTCGGTGGCCTGAAGACTATTCGCTCGGCCCAGCTCTGAAAATAATCACATGATTCGCGCATATAGGGACTATGCCAGGGTCCGGCCACATCGACTCTCCGGCATTTACCGCTCTTTTTTTCCAGAAGAATATTTGCCGTCCTGTCCAGAAGTTCCGTGGCTCCGGAAACCACTACCTGGTCGGGGGCATTGTCGTTGGCCAGGACGCACCGTTCATGTTCCCCGATTTCGTTTATAATGCGCAGGACCTCTTCCAAAGGAACGAACATCACGGCAAGCATTCCGCCTTCGCACCCGGATGCGACGGCATCCATTAATTCACCCCTCTTATGGGCAATCCGCACGGCATCTTCGGATGTGACCACTCCGCCTGCCGCAAGCGACGTGATCTCCCCAAGGGAGTGGCCTGCGATCACGTCGGGCACTACACCCTTCTCCAGCAGCTTGTGCCAGTAACCAAGGCTGACGGCAACCAGCGATGGTTGAAGAAAACGTGCATGAATGAGACGGCTCATCGGACCGGAGATGCACAGTTTTCCCAGATCTTCATGCGCCAGATCGGACGCGAGGCCGATCAGGGTCCGGGTGAAGGAATCACCCCGGATGAGGTCACTTCCCATACCGATGACCTGAGAGCCCTGCCCTGGAAACAGAAATGCATTCTTCCCTTTACCGCAAACATCACTGAAGGGTTCGTAGCCGGCTGCGATTTGCATGGATTCGAAAATATATCTTCCTCTTTCGTCCCGCCACAGCTTCACCGGGCAAGGCTCCCTGAAAATCCGCGCCCCCTCTTACCGTATCGTTTGTAGGCTCATGGCCTGTCGGGACCCCTTCGAAGGAGAAACGAGAACCGGCCGGTCGGCAAATGCCTGGACAATTCAGGGCTCGTGGATTGATGAGGGTATTTTAAGACTTGAGTACTTCTGCAACGATCCCGGATGCAGAAATGTATTTTTTAGTCTGATGCGGACCGTCTAAAGAATTGAAATGCATGAAATCCATGCCGGGTTTCATTGAAATGGAAGCGGGTACTCCTCTCCGAGGCCGATTCGAAGAAATCGTGAAAAACGGCATTTTGCTCAGGCTCGTTTCATCCCGGTCCGGCGTATGCAGATATTCGAAAATCACTAGAATCAAGCGGGGCACCATGATCATTAGACGTTCCCGAAGTGCCGATGAGGCCACCATCATCCGGTTCATCACCCAGGACAGCGGGTTGTCTCCCATTCAGGACTTTTCAGCGGAACCCGATCAGGTGACAGTGCGTTACGAAAAGAACCGGACCATGATCCTTTGCGGTATAGGTCCGGGAGATGGCTGCACCGCTTCGATTCTGCGGAGCGCGTCCGCGAAGGCGATACGCCAGGCCCAGATACTGAGCCGCTCAAAAGTGGCCTGCGAAGTTCCCGGGCTCAGGCTTCCCGCGGAGGATGTCGAGGCCGCGATAATAGACGGGGCGGTGCTGGGTTCCTATAAATTTACGAAATACAAATCCGACAAACCCGGGAAGGTCGCCTCCGTTGTCCTTGCGGGAGGCACGCTCTCTTCGCAGGCGATCCGGAAACGCCTCCTTGCATGCGAAGCGACGAATTACGCACGCGACCTTGTCAACGACAACGCGTCTGTGGTTACACCCTCATACATAGCGAAAGAGGCGCGGAAGCTGGCCGCGACAAAAAATTGCAGGGTCACGGTACTCGGGGCGGACGCTCTGAAACGTGAGCGACTCGACCTCATAAGCGCTGTCGGCGGCGCCTCGCCGACACCTCCGGTTCTGATACTTCTGGAATACCGCGGCGCGCCGGGGAAGAAAACCGGTTGCGCTCTGGTGGGCAAAGGAGTCACCTTCGACAGCGGCGGACAGAACCTCAAGCCGACAGGCAGTATCGAATCCATGCGTCACGACATGGCGGGAGCCGCAGCGGTGCTTGGCGCCTTTTCAGCGTGCATCAGCAGTTCTCCGCCGATCAACATCGTCGGAGCGATCCCTGCGGTGCACAACGCGATAGGCGGAAAAGCATTCTTCCCTGGTGACGTCTACTCATCCTACTCGGGGAAAAGCGTTGAAATCTGGAGCACGGATGCGGAGGGAAGGCTTATACTCGCGGACGCGATCTCCTACTGCTGCGACAAATATCATCCCGAATGCATCATAGACTGCGCGACGCTTACAGGAGGAATCGTAACCGCACTGGGCGAGTTTGTCGCGGGCCTGTTTTCCAACGATGATTCCTTATCGAAAAATTTGTTCGATGCCGGGGAGAAAACGGGTGAACGGCTCTGGCGTCTTCCTATTTACAAAGAGTACGCCGATTCCCTGAAAGGGGATATCGGAGACATCCGAAACCTTTCCAAATTCAAAAAGGGATTTGCCAGTTCGATCACCGGTGCCGCTTTCATCCGGGAGTTCGTGAAGAATACACCCTGGGCTCATCTCGACATTGCCGGAACAGCTTTCAACGAAGGTGCCGCCCGCGGTGAGGTACCGCAATTCGCCACGGGATTCGGAGTACGACTGCTGTTGTCGTTTTTAGGGGTGATGTGAAATCATCCTTTTGCTGTGGTTTTTCAGAGCCCAAAGTTGTAAATTATAATATTTATAAGGTAAGAACGAAATCGGAAACAAGCGTCCGGGTCAACATTCCGCGGCGGGCGAGATGCGCAGAGAAAACATTTTCCATGGTGAAACAGCGGTCCTGCCAAATTTACCTGAAGAGGTCACAGGGCCGGAAACGGCACCGGAATGCCGCAACAACGAAATTTGCAGATTTATCCAATTTTTTCTGAAAGGGAGGTAGATACATGTCACGATCCATTCTGTTGACGCCTTTGTGCGTGATCGCTTTGATGATCGCAGGGTGCGGAGGAGGGAGCGGCACTGGAGCAGAGGTGAAAAAAGGGGACCAGCTGATCGTGGAGGAGGACCTTCGCGAGCAGGCGACGACAAAATGGGAGGACTCCGCGTACACGGACGGTTTCACTATTATCGTCCCGAAAGGGACTCGACTGGAAATCGTCACTCAACCCACACGCACGGGCTTCGAATGCCGACCGGTCGAAGTGAACGGCGAAAAGGATCCCGAAAAGGTCGAAGAGTTTTTCGTACCGGAACACATCAGGACAAGGATGGGATACATCTCCTATTCATTTCCCGTGAAGAAAGAGCAGCTCGGCAAGGCTGTAAAAAAAGCGGGTTGATCCACCGGCACACAGAAGAAAAAGGACTTCCGCCTGCAGGGCGGAAGTCCTTTTTTTTTGCACGACATTCGAGTTTACCTTCGACGTTTCCGTACAGGGACCGGCTTACGTGCAGCTGCCTCCTTTGAAGCCTCGGCCAGTTGTGCCAGCTCCTTTTTGAGGTTTTCCATTTCGACGGTCAATGTCGAGATCTTCTTTTCCAGTCCGGCGATCTTCGCGGACTCTTCTTTCACCGGTTTGAGTTCGGCCGCTTTCACCACATCGGTGGGGATCCGGGTTTCGAGGGCCCTGATCTGATCAGTGGAACCGCAGCTCTTGACGAGCGAAACGAGGCTTATGAGCGTGACCGTAGCGATACCGATGAGCGCGGCCGGTATCGCCGGCTTCATCTTCTTCATGATGAAATCATCGGTCACAGGGTCGCTCACCTTATCGGGTTCCCATTTCTCCATAATGGCAGCCTCGGTTTCAGGAGGCGGTGCCGGAACCGGAACAGCCCCGGGTTGAGCGGGTATAGCTGGCCTGAGCGGTTGACCGGTCCCTGAGGGCGGTGGCGTCTGGGGTTGTCCTGCAATCCCGGGCCGGGAGGTATCTCCGGATTGCGCCGAAGTCTTCGGAAGGGGTGTGATTTTCGTCTTTTTTCCTCTCGAGGAAGTTCCAGGCCGTGTCGGTCCCGGGGCGATGGCCGATTTGCCTGCCTCAGGTATCGCACTCACCCCCAGATCACTCAGATCCGCCTCATCTTCCCGATTTTCCGTGCCTTCCGTGCCTGCAGGCCGGGATGCACTCTTTTTGACCGGAGCGATCACTTTCGTTTCAGGAGCCGAAGGCAATGCATACCAGTACACTCTCCCATACTCGTTCTGCCGGGCGGTGACCAGCCCCTTGAGCTGATACTTTTTCAGTGCCGCTTCCACTGTTTTTTCACTTTTCTTCACGTTGAACGCGATATCGGGAACCTCGAGGTCGAGTTGATTGTTCTCCCTGAGGAATTCCAGAATCTTTCCTCCACGTGTTTCCACTGTACCTCCTTTCTTCATGAATGCGGTCTATTCCCGATCCGACCGAAATGCGGAATCAGGATTCCCGTCCCATACGTTTCCGGTCGAACACGACCGTTCCGCCCATGACGGTCGCAGATGCAAAGCCCGAAAGCGATATTCCTTGGAATGCGGTATTCCGCGACTTTGAAAAAAAAGTGGTGCTGTCGACACTCCACCGGGCCTCCGGATCGATGATCGTGAGATCGGCACATGCGCCGCGCGACAGGGATCCGGCATTCAATCCGAGGATCCGGTTCGGATTGACGCTCATCCGTTCCACCATCTGCGCCGGAGTGAGCACCCCTTTACCGACAAGGAAAGTGAGTATCACCCCGAGCGTTGTTTCGAGTCCGATCACTCCGAAAGCGGCGGCTTCGAATTCCACATCCTTTTCCTCGGGAACATGCGGGGCGTGATCGCTCGCGATCACGTCGATAGTGCCGTCGGCGATCCCGTCCATTACAGCCTGACGGTCGTGAGGAGTCCGTAGCGGCGGATTCATCTTCTTGTTGGTGTCGTACCTTCCGATATTTTCATCGATCAGGGTGAGATAATGCGGGCAGGTCTCAGCAGTCACTCTCACACCCCGCTCTTTCGCTCCGCGGATAAGCCGAACGGAGCCGGCGGTAGATACGTGGGCGATATGTATCCGCGCTCCGGTATACTCGGCGAGAAGCAGGTCGCGCGCGACGCATATCTCCTCGGCTATGGTGGGTATTCCCCTGATCCCGATG
>CAZGVZ010000182.1:0-7778 GCA_964529145.1 uncultured Fibrobacteraceae bacterium
AGACTGGATCAGGGAGGTCGTGTCACCGGTACTTTCGGGATTCGGCGGAAATCAGATACTCTTTGTCGTTTTCGCTGTAACGGTCATGTTCGCCTGGCGTTTCCTGGATATAGCATGGATGATTCCCACCATGGCGCTTCTGGTGACGATGCTCCCATCGGTTCAGGCCGAACTGGGAATACATCCCCTGGTGACGAGCAGTCTGATGGTACTTGCGGGAAACTTCACTTTCGTGACCTACATGCAGCCGTTTTCCCTAATGGGATCATCCCTGGTGAAGGAACGGAGCTGGACACCGCAGCAACTTATGCAGTATGGAATCGTATATCTCGCCGGCAGTTTCATAACCCTGCTTATCAGTATGGTATATTGGAAGATGGTTGGATTGGTGAAGTAGGCCGGTTCTCCAGCGGAATCTGTATAGTAAAGCTCGAATCGAACCAATTGATATTCACGAGATAAGCAATGACTCATGATTTTCCGTCAGGCCATTAATATACTGAAACGGGGTAATCCCGCGTCCTTGCGGAAGTCTTTCAAAACAGTGTGTTACGAATCTTGAAAGCGAGGCGGAGAACACGCAGCAATATTTCAACTGTCATTACCTGTGATCTTGTGCTATTGCAATTTCTACCCTCGCCTTGTCTGTTTTACCGGAGTAAATTATCCGTCCCAAGTCTGTTTAGAGGGAGTGAGATGATCCGCCTTTCTGCAGAGACTCAAACAATTGTTTGCCCAATATTGGCTTGAGCTCCCCCGCCTTCTTTCATTCATTTTTCGGTTTAAAAAAGGCAAAGTGTGATAATCATCACACTAATAGATTAACTAAGATATTATTTTCCTATTAGTTCATTTTTAATGGAGAAGAGGCCAAAGATGTCGAAACTGAAATTCCCTTCCGGCATACTCCTTCCTGCGGCAACCATATCCATTCTCTTCTTCGGTTGTCCTCAGTTTCCTCGAGACCCATCCGACCCATCAAATACCAGAGTTAAAATTCTGCTTAGAGCCCCGAATTGGAATCAGGATGACCGGTTCATCCAGGATACTGTCGGTAATTTGATCAGAATCGGATTTTCGATTTTCCTGCCATGCAATATCGATTCACTTAGAATGCGGATATTTCACTCCGATTCAGTAGAGTTCGATTCACTTTATACAACTTTCAACGATGGTCCTTATGATACTATCTGGAACGAGATGGTTTTTAAGACATCCGGCAACAGGGATGTTATCGTAACTCCTTTTTCATCATTAAATCTCGAAGAAATCTCAGCTTCCGTATTCATTCATGAAATTTCTGAAATGATGAACAGTAAACCGGTTTTATTCCTTCCCCAAACTGTCGTAGTGCATCCCGAAGAGACTTGTTCACTGAATATCGAGGTCGTGGATAACGATACCGGACAAGTCTTCACCATGCATATCATTGATCCACCACAAGGAGCCAGCATTTCTTCGAATAGACTATTTCTATGGACGCCACCAGCTGACTTTATTGGCACGAAAGCTATATCGTTTGTAGTATGGGATAATGGCTCACCGGCAATGTCGGATACGGAAGAAATCACGATCGTGGTGACCGCCACACCCCATGCCCCTTCGATTTCGATTTTCGGAAGCCGCCGGTTCATTCCATTACGCAGTTGTACACTTCTGGTGAAGATTTTCGATGAGGATGCGGGACAGACGCATACCCTTGAGCTGTCGGGTAATCCGGAAAAATCCGGTATACAACAGGATTCATTTTTCATATGGATGCCTCCTGAAAACGCAGATAGTTCATATACGATCGTTTGTACCGTAACCGACAATGGTGTTCCCCCATTGAGCAGTTCCGTCACGATAACCCTGACTACGACCGAAAAAGCCAACCGAGCACCTGAATGGAAAATGGATACACTGCCTTTTTTTCTGAACGATAGTATATCCTTCGAACTTTTCCTTCCCTATGAATGCTCCGATCCTGATGGAGATTCACTGACGTTCTCACTTATTCCGGGTAAACCGGATAGTGATACAATCAATTATAACAAGTACCTGTTCAAGACTTCCGACGCATCTTCAGACTCGCATATAATCCGAATCACGGTTTCGGATCAGCAGGGAGGAACTGATACGCTGTCCATTCGATTGATAATCAGCTCTATATCAAACACTCACAATCTAATCTATGATGGAAACGGAAACGATGCAGGAGACCCTCCAGGTAAACGAGAATATCCATTCAATAGTTTAGTGACCATAGCTGATTATGGATCTCTATATAGAAAAGGCTATTCGTTAATCAGCTGGAGCACTTGCGGCAATTCCTGTGAAAACAGTATTGATTATATTCCCGATGACACATTGAGAATGCCCGATTCGGTATTGGTCCTATACGCAAGGTGGCAAATAAATCGGTATTCAGTCACCTATCATGGCAACGGCAACAATCATGGAACTCCCCCATCATCACAATCCGCATTATATGGTTCTACAGTGGCGCTCGCAGATGCTGGAAACATGACCAGAGATGGGTTCATATTCCGGGGATGGAACACCAGAAATGACGGTAGCGGAACTATATATCCAAGTGGGTTTATATATGAATTGAGTGCAGAAGATTTACAGCTGTATGCCTGTTGGGAACCGCTATGTACCGTTTTCTTCGATTCACGCTCCGAAAAGGGTCCAAATATCACCATGAAAATGGTAATACGGGGCTCGACAGTGCCCAATCCCGGAGATCCGGTCAATAAAGGATTTACCTTCGAAGGGTGGTATAAGGAAAAAGAGTACGTTAATGAATGGAAGTTCTCCTCCGACATAGTTCAAAGTGTATCACTCACCCTGTATGCAAAGTGGCTTGTGCGTGATATCGATGGAAATAGCTACGACACGGTAAAAATTGGAGAACAGGTTTGGATGGTACAGAACCTGAAGACCACAAAATTCAACGATGGAACTGCAATACTCCATATAGCTGATGCTGAAACATGGGGTATTCGCAACAGCATAGGGTATTGCTGGTATGAAAACAATGAAACGAATAAAGATATTTACGGAGCATTATATTCTTGGGGAGCCGTAAAGTCCGGGAAAATTGCTCCCTCCGGTTGGCATGTTCCTTCTGATGAGGAGTGGCAAACACTTATCCAGTTCCTTGGTGGAGCGGAAACCGCCGGTGGGAAGCTCAAAGAGACCGGGAACGAGCACTGGATCTCCCCCAATGAAGGCGCTTCCAATTCCAGCCGTTTCACAGGTTTGCCCGGGGGTGAACGTACGGGTGATTATATGGGGGGTATCATTGACAAAGGTATTTTCCGGAATCTGGGTACACATGGTACATGGTGGTCAACGACTCCCTACTTATCGGATATATACATATGGTACTGCCAGGTCTCTTCCAGCCAATCATCAGTGATTCGAGATGCGTTCATCGAGAATTGGGGTTACAGTGTACGTTGTATCAAGGATCCATAAACTTCTTTACTTTGTAATTTTCCACTCACGTGCACTGATCTTGAATCTAGATATTAGCCCAATCAACTACGATTTATAGCCGTGGTCTGGCTTGAGCGGGCCTAGCCGGTAAAAAGACTATACGATTTTTAAAAAAAAATAGTGCGCTGCACTGGACTCCTTACGCTTGAAGAAACGGAAGTGACACACGGGCTCCCGGCGCCCGATGTTACTGTCCTGCCAACGGTACGATGACAACAGCGTTATAGCGCTGGATACCTTACGATTCAAGAACGAACAATACTGGCCGTAGTCCCTTTGCTGCAAATCCCGTAGGGATTGCACCGGCAATTCTTACCGAGGCTGGTAATGGAGTTTATCACATAGGGCATCCCCTCACCTCACAATATGACATTGTGTGAACAAACCTGAGCTTTCCTTTTTCCACTCTAAACAAGTGGGAGTCGGGCATTCCGCCTCCGAATTTGCAGAATATGCTCACCGAGCCCATCTCGACATCAATGACATATTGCCTGTCGGTAATCCTGAGGTTCTGGGGTACTCCAGCATTGCAGGTTGTATTCTGGGCCTCATAATTCCCGACAATCCCGGTGTACATACTCCCTTCCTGACGAGCGCACGGAATACCCCATGGCACCGTTACTTTCGTGCTGTCCAAA
The DNA here is from genome assembly GCA_964529145.1 of uncultured Fibrobacteraceae bacterium. Classification (GTDB taxonomy): domain Bacteria; phylum Fibrobacterota; class Chitinivibrionia; order Chitinivibrionales; family Chitinispirillaceae; genus JAFGNB01. The sequence continues at coordinate 4,125 of CAZGVZ010000182.1, forward strand.
AAACAATCCAGATAGGCATCTCCGGCAGCCTTAATCACTTCTCGATCATCCCGCTGTTCTTCGGGAATCACAGTCCATTTCTCTCCTGTGGTGATATCATAGATTTTTTTTAGATCCGATTTCCGGTAGATTCCCCAATCATCCACAGTGACGATGATCGCATCGATCTGTCGGATTTTTTTCTCTTCGATCAGGAGTTGAGCCCCAATTTCACAAAAATTTTCACTCTCATGATCCACAATTTCAACGAACACTTTACAGCTATCGACATCGATAAAATTACGATGGTGATTTATTTTCAGTCTTTTTTTCCATATCCCCGAATCGAACGGACACGACTTCATGTTCTCGAAATATTTCGCATCCTCAGTGAGATCCATCGTGCCGGGATCGCCCGTTTCGAGAGCAGCTACGTACGTCTCCGCAATGGAATCGAGCGCTTTTCGGGTGCAGAGTCCGCCCCCGTGAACCGAATCCATGAGGATTTCCAGGTCCTCCTCGAAGTAGCTTTCGATCGGAAGCTTCGCCGTGTCGTACCCTTCCATGGTCGCTACGAGCGTGTCGACCGGGGCCCCGCCGGCCTTGCGCTTTGCGAGTGTCAGGCGGCCTCTCCCCTCACCGCCCCGGTCCTCGAGAAAACAGTCTCCGCCCATGCTTACGAGCGTCCGGGTGGAGATGACGCCGTCGACATGTACGCTTACGATGTAGATTCCCGAACCGAGCTCCGGAAGCTTGACGCTCCGGTCTCCGGATGCGGCGGTTCCGCCGAAACGCACTGAAGCGATCCTTTTCCCGTTTCCCGAAAACAGCGCCATGCTTCCGACCGCATCCGGTGAAGCCGGGGAAAATTCGAGAAAACCGTTCCTGAGCCTGAAACGCGGTGGAACGGTTCCGGGTTCCGCAGTTCGCGGCTGCGCCCCGGTCGACCGAACGATGGAGAATGAACCGTTGGTCCCTGTGGTCTCCGTGACTTCAGTCCATTGCGCAAGACTCACGGTGGCTCCCTGTATTCCGTCGCCTCCCCTTTTTTTTACGATGCCCGACAATCCCATATCCGGCACCGCCGCAGATGCGATACCGCCGAGTAGCGTGATGATCATCACTATCCGCATCAGAACCTCCCGTGGGAAAAAAGTACACCGGTCCGCATGGCCGGGTTGTGTGTAATTCGCCCGCTCTCGATGCATAACTTAGGTAATATACAGTTCATCGGGCCTTATTGCAGATAAAACCCATGACCACGGGGCAGTATACCGTGAATACCGGCTTTTTCCTCATTCGATTCCGGAAGTATTTTGGAACCGTGGGTTATGGTACTTTCTCAAGAGATACGGAGGAGTGAATGAAAGGAAGCATCCCGGTTATTTTCGTCGAAGGAAAGAACCTTCCCGAGGTATGGGAAAAGTCGCTACTGGGTCTGTACAGGGACGGATGCGACGTAAAAACCGAATATGACAAGGCGGGCGACCCTCCGAGCAAAGACTGCACCATGACGATGGTCGTCAATGATCCCTCCTCGGAACCGATGATACACCGCGATATTCCCGGGGGACTGGAAGATCTGCAGGAGTACGTGATGGAGGTGCTCGAGGGGATCAAGGATCACTGCGTGAGGAAACCGGAGGACGGGGCCGGAGATACCCGATGGGAGTACACCTACCACCAGCGGCTCTTCGGTTACACGGTACCTGGCCGCGCAGATCCCCTGGACCAGATCGAGCTGATGGCCCGGCGGCTGGCCGGGACCCCCTATTCCCGCAGGGCACAGGCGATCACCTGGAAAGTATGGGAAGACAACTTCTGCTACGATCCCGCATGTCTCCAGAGCGTATGGTGCAGGATGCTTCCCGGCGAAGAGGAGTGCTGGGTTCTGAACATGAATATCCGGATCCGTTCCAACGATGCCTACAAGGCGGCGTTCATGAACATGTTCGCGCTCACCCGTCTCCAGGAACTGATCGCCGGACGCGTCACGGAGATCTCGGGAAAAAAGGTGAGGTGCGGAAGGTACGTCCACGAGGCCGACAGCTATCACATCTACGGATCCAATTTTGCGGAATTCGAAACCAGGTTCCTCAAGGCATATGAGAATCAGCCTTTCGAGAACAGGACCTTCAGGTATGACGAGATGAGATTCATGATGGACGAGGCGATCCCGGCGATCCGGAAAAAGGCGAACGGCATGGGAAGGTAGGAAGGGAAGCATGAACAGGATCGTCTGCGGCTCCTGCGGCAGGACATTCAACACAAAAATGAAATTCTGTCCGTTCTGCGGCGCTCAAAAGGCCGGGGATGCTCAGGACGGGAACCGGAACTGCCCCTGTTGCGCAAGAAACCTCAGGGATGTCCTGATCAGACGGGAGCAGGTGTTCATGTGCGAACAGTGCGAAGGTTTGTGGCTTCCGACTCCGGCGTTCGAGAAACTCACCTCCCTTCGCGACGTGCTCTCGGACCCCTCGGTTCCCGACCGTTATACTCGCCCCGCACTGGAAAACCGCGGCCATTATATCCCCTGTCCCTGCTGCGGGGAGCCGATGGTGCGGCGGAATTTCAGGAAAATGAGCGGAGTGATCATCGATATCTGCGGCGAACACGGCGTCTGGTTCGACAAGGGCGAACTCGAACTGCTGCGCGCCTTCATCGCCGCGGGCGGGGTGGACCGGTCGCAGGATCGTGAGATCGAGAGGCACGAACACGATCTGGATATGCTGAAGTGGAAGACGTCCCAACTGGAGATGATGGAACGAATTCTTCACAAATGGGATCTCGGACGTTTCAGATTCAGAAAATTCTAAAGGCGGTCTTCCGGAGAGTGGTCCTGAGCAGGAGTCGTCGAACCCACCTTCGAGAGAAAAAATCCGGAACATCCGGGATTTATCCGTATACCGCACTCCTGCCTGCTGCCTGCAGCTGCCTGCATCCCTCCTTGACCGCGATCGCTTCCATCTAGTACATTGGTAACTTTACCCGTACCTTTGGCACATACGGAGATGCCGTACCGGTGCCGGGCCAATTTTGAACGGAGTGATCATGATCCGCCTGAACGAAAACTATCTCAAGCTCAAATCGTCTTATCTTTTTTCCGATATCTCGAAACGGGTCGCCGCGTTCCAGAAGGAAAATCCCGGACGGGAAATAATCAAACTCGGAATCGGCGACGTGACACGGGCCCTGCCGCGCGTCTGCATCGATGCGTTTCACAGGGCGGTCGACGAAATGGCCTCGGATGCGACTTTCCGAGGATACGGACCGGAACAGGGGTACGATTTTCTTAGGGAGAAAATAGCCCTGCACGATTTTCAGAGCCGCGGAGCGGATATTCACGCCGACGAAATTTTCGTGAGCGATGGAGCGAAATGCGATACCGGAAATTTCCAGGAACTTTTTGCCCAGGATATCGTCATCGCGCTTCCTGACCCGGTATACCCCGTCTATGTGGATACCAATGTAATGGCGGGTCGCACAGGTCCTTTCATCGATGGCCGTTATGGCGGTTTCGTGTACCTCGACGGTACGAAAGCCAACGGATTCGTTCCGCCCGTTCCCGATGCCCATGTCGATTGCATCTATCTCTGCTTTCCCAACAATCCGACCGGAGCGGTGGCGGGCAGGGAGCAGCTTCGTGAGTGGGTCGATTACGCCCGAAGGGAAAAG
>CAZGVZ010000183.1:0-1556 GCA_964529145.1 uncultured Fibrobacteraceae bacterium
CGCAGCAAAGGACTCCACCGATGCGCAGCGTCGCGGAAGCCCCGATCGAAGTGGCCAGGCTCCCTGCAAGAAGAGTGCCGAACGGTGTCGTTCCCATGATCGACATTGTATAGAAGCTCATCACCCGCCCCCGTTTATCGTCATCCGCGATGGTTTGCAAAAGCGTGTTGCTGGACGCGATATGCACGATCATCCCGAAACCGGCGATCATCACCAGCCCGATCGAGAGCGGGAGAAGCCGCGAAAAGGAAAATGCCGCTAGCCCGGCCCCGAACAGCAGAACCGCGCGCGCCACCCACGCGCCAAGACCGGCGATCGACGACCTGGAGGCAAGATAGACTGCTCCCGCAAGGGCCCCAACCCCGGAACCGGCCACGAGAAAGCCGAAGGTATGGGGACCGCCCCCGAGGACATCCCTCGCGAATACAGGCATTAGTACCGTGTACGGCATTCCGACCAGACTGACCAGACCGAGCATGATGAGCAGCCACCGGATGGGCTGAAATCCCGTCACATAACAAAACCCTTCCCGAAAATCGGCCACAACTCCTCGCGAGTCAGTGCGCTTCACCTCCGAAACAACCTTTACCGAAAGCAGGGCCGCGATCACGGGGATGTAGCTCAATGCGTTTACGAGAAAACAGATGCCCTCGCCCACGGCAGCGATCAGTATGCCGGCGATTGCCGGTCCCATAAGTCGGCCGACGTTGAATACCGATGAATTGAGCGCGATGGCGTTACCCAGATTCTCCCGCGATTCCACGATATCGAGCACGAACGACTGGCGGGCAGTGATGTCGATTGCATTGATGGACCCGAAAACTGCGCTCAGGATCACCACATGGGTAATGGTGATCACTCCCGAAAGCGTCAGCGCCGCGATGGTTCCCGCCTGCGCCATCGACAGGAACTGCGATCACGAGCCGGCGACGGCTGAAGCGATCCGCCAGCACTCCGCTGAAAGGAGAAAGCAGAAAAGCCGGCAGTTGCGCGATGAAACCCACCGTACCCAGCCACATCGCCGATCCGGTGAGCCGGTACACGAGCCAGCTCAAGGCAACGTTCTGCATCCATGTACCGATGACCGAGATCGCCTGCCCCGCCAGAAAAAGCCGGTAGTTGCGTGACTTGAGTGCGCGGAACATGCCTGGGGGTACGATACGCATGGTGAATTCCGTTAAACCTTCACTGGCGATGGAGGAGGATACTTCATTTCACCCACCACGGCGAAATCGACTGCCACCGCCATCGGCGCGGCTTGGTTGGAGCGTGCAACAGCCCGGTTCAAACAAGAAGAATGCATTGCATGATATGGGTGGTTTCCACTTATTGAACTCTTGAAAAATTTTTTACAGTTGTGTCGCCACGCAAGAAAGTATTGAAAAGCTCTGAAAAAAGTAATGATGCAGCGGCCTGAAGGGCGAACGAACCTGGTAAGCCCGGGGAGAAGGCGGCGTCAGTTTCGGACACGGATCACTTTTGTCCGCTCAGGGCTTTCTCGACCGCGATGAGAATGCATTTGCTGCTTCCGGTCGCGCCGGTTTTCGCATCTACAT
>CAZGVZ010000183.1:1566-7422 GCA_964529145.1 uncultured Fibrobacteraceae bacterium
CGAGGGATTGATTCTTCAGCACGCGATCGATGACCTGGCGACCCTCGTACCCTTTTCCGTTTCGTTGCTTAAGAATGGAGATCGCTTCCATCCGATGGTCTTTTACCGCGACTTCCAGATCCACCGCGACCAGAAAATTCGTACAGCTCCCCCGGTAGGTTCCGTCGGAAATGGCGCCAAGATCGATCTCCTTAAGGGTATACCCGATTATCTCCCTGCTCATCTGTTTGTATTTGTAATTAAAGCCAACCACCGCGACCAGAACGACGGCGACCGCCACCCCAGCGATTAACAGCACTTTTTTCATGACCTCTCCCCTGATGATGATGCCCTGTGCACATGAAAAGGGGCTTCCCGTTCGTGAAGGGAAGCCCCTGAAACCGATTACCGGAGATTACCTGGCTCCGGCAATGCAGAATTCCTATTTCACGACCGTCACAGGAACCGAGGCGGAGTGCCCATCTCCCGCGAGCCTGACGAAATAGTTGCCGCCCGCGAGGTTCCCCATCGGGATCGAATGACTGCCGGTCTCCGCGTTTCCGCTGAACAGTGTGGCGACCCTGGTCCCCATGGCGTTGAAGAGATGGAGTGAAACGTGCTGCGGCCGGGTGATTGAATAATTGACACACGAATTGCCTATCGTCAGTATATTGCCGCTTTTTACCGTCTGCCTTCCGGCAATCACCGGCACCACCCAGCCGAAATCGCCGTAGGTCATACCCACGAGAGTGATGTCGTCGATATCGATATCGGCATCACCTTCAGCGGTAATGGTCTGGATATGAAACTGGCCCACTTCCGAAGCTCCGTGCTCCCATGTCCAGTCGTCCTCCCATCCGATAGACCCCTCCTCGGGCATGAGATCGTCAACCGGAATGGTTTCGGTTGTCCATGAGGCGGAAAGCGTGATCGAGGTCCCGTAATACCCCCAGTCTTCACCTTTATAATCCTTGGTCTTGAAGAAGACCCTGACCGTGCCGGAACCTTTCACTTTCATGCTCAGAGCTGTCATTTTGCTCAGGTCTAGATATTCGCTCGAAACCGTCAGATCGCATCCGATTCCAGCATAGGCATACTCTTCGGAACTCGTGGAAATGATCAGCTTGGCACCCAGAAACAATTCGGCGGGATCGATCAGATCATCGAAATTGCTGGTTCCGATGAGAGTCCCAGCCGCATTGGTGACGCTGGACTCTCCGTCCGCATAGGAGTACCAGTACCCTTTACCCGTGTGCGCCTTGCTCATGCTGCCGCTTGTGATGACACCCTTCGCCGCGCCGATGCAGTTCTGTTTCGCATTTTCATTGCCGATGAGATCGTCGAAATTGTCGAGAACCGCGGGCATGGCCTTGACCTCCTCGGGAGAAGTGGGGCCCTGGGCCAATACGCACATACAGCAGCACAAAGAACAGATGAAAACCCGTAACCCTGACAGCATAACGGAACTCCTTTAAGTTAAAAAATTATTCCTGTGCGATCTTAAGCCTCGTTCCTCCCCTACAAACATTCAAAAACTACACGAAAACTCGAATGAAATGCAAGAGAGTCGCGGTACCTTTAACCTTAATCGGACGATCCCTTTATGCGATCTGCTTCGCGGACAGCGGCATAACGGGATCGTAGTCGCTTGGGCGTATCACCAGATCGATATGCCCTTCGCGCCTACAAACCCGTTCTGCTCGCTGCCGCTGCGCATCTCATCGTAAATTAATCGTCCGATTAAGGTTTAATATAACTATTAGTAGTGAAAAAGCATGGTTTAGATCTGTATTTCCGTTTCTCCTGGAGGCCGTGTCCCACGTTTTTTTTATCCGCTGATTTTAAATGAGGTGATATATTATATAGAAACCGCATCGGTTTCGTTTCACCAAGAAGGGCAGCGTACATGTACCATTCCATCGATAATCGAGGTTTTTTACTTTTTTGCGTGCTCTGTCTTACCTTCATTTCCGAGGGGCGTGAACTCCGGTGCGCCGGCTCGTTTTCCCTGGGAAAAAGGGAGCTTCCGGCCTCCATGGACCTGTACGGGTCTCGTCTTCTTCCCGAGCGGATGATTCCCGAAGCTCCGGTTCGGATGAAACTATGGGTGAGTTCCGGTTTTTCCCCCCTATCCCTGACCGAAACAGGCGGGAAAATCATCCGGTCTCGCGGTGCGGAGTTTTTTGTTTCCTGCAGGTCCGAATCTGTGGAAAAGATCGCCGCCCTGCCGGGAGTGCTCCGCTGCAAGGTTTCCCGAACCCCTTTTCCCCTGATGGACAGCGCTCGCGTTCAGTGCCGGATCGAAGAAACTCACGGCGCCCGGCCGGGCATCCTCTCGAAGAAATATGGCGGCAGGGGTGTGCTCGCCGGAATCATCGATACTGAATTCGACACCCGCCATCCGGCTTTTCTCGATTCCGCCGGTGCGACCCGTTTCATCGCGATCTGGGATCAGTACGACTCGAGCGGCGCCCGCCGAAACGTCTATGGATATGGCACCATCAAGAATCATGGTGAGCTTTTGCTCGATACTTCCTTCGGACTCGACGACAATGTCCACGGAACGCATACCGCTAGTACCATGGCGGGTTCCGAGAGAGCGAGCGGATTCCACGGCGCGGCTCCGGAAGCGATGCTGATCGGCGTTCGATACGGGGGCTCGGAGGAGATTTCCGATGCCCTTGGTTGGATCTTCTCGATCGCTGACTCGCTCGATGTGCCCTGCGTCATCAATATGAGCCTCGGCATCGCCACCGGCCCCCATGACGGAACGTCTGTGGTAGACCGTACGATCGATTCCCTGAGCGGCCCAGGAAGAGTGGTGGTGGGAGCGGCAGGAAACGACGGGGGAAGGCCGCTGCACATCCGGTTTACGCTTGACCCCGGCGGCACCAGGAGCACCTGGATTCTGCCCTCGGTCGATTCCTCGGATGGCAGGTACGCCGCCTACCTGGGCGCCGATTTCTGGGGAGAGCCGGGGATGCGGTTCACCGGTGAATTTTCCCTCATGGACCGCCGCACATCGCGTTTCATCAAGAGCGGCAATTCATTCTCCACCTCGAAATCCCAGGTATACGACCCGGACACCGTCCTCTGGATCGATTCCGTCTCGGGTGTGACCGATACGTTTCTTATCCAGTACGCCGTCGACCGCGCCGATCAGGACAATGGTAAACCGCACATGGTCGTTTTCGCGTACACCGAAAATCCGCACCTGGTACTCGGGGTCCATCTCACCAATCCCGGCTCCTCCCCCTTCGACATCCATGGCTGGAACGTACACAAGGAGGAGTTGCACGGCCTGGGAGTGCAGGGGTACGACAATGGAGACACTCTCTTTACTGTCAATGAACTCGGCGGTACCGCGAAACGCATTATCACAGTCGGGGCGTATACCGGCAAGACCGTCATACCGCTCTGGAACGGAACACCGTTCCTTCATGACAACTGCACACCTGGAGACATATTCGTTTCTTCCGGGGTCGGGCCGACCGTCGACGGCAGAGTCAAGCCGGACATCACGGCTCCGGGCTGGTCGGTGGTGGCCGCGATCAGCCGGAGAGCTCCCAGGGATGCCGCCGAAGTTGCGAAATGGCCCGATACCTCGACCACACTGTCCCGTTACAGCGGAAGTACCGGCACCTCGATGGCCTGTCCGATCGTCGCTGGGATCGTCGCGATGATGCTCGAAGTGGATCCGGATCTGACTCCGGAACAAATCAGAAGCATGCTCTGCGCAACCGCATTGCGTGATGGATTCACAGGCGAGCTCACCACTCCTTCCAACAAATGGGGCTACGGGAAAATCAATGCGGAGGCGGCGCTCGCCGGCCTGGAGGGGATTCCGGTTTCGGTGGAGAGGGATCTTCCGCGCCCGGTCGTCTCCTTCGTCCGTTACCGGGGAAACCACCTCCTGGTCATGAAACTCCCTCCGGGAACCGAGTCGGTGAGGGTAATGGATATGCGTGGATGCACGGTTCTGTCCGAAACGGCCCTACGCGTTCCGGCAGCGCTTCCCCTCCGGCTGTCCGCGGGAATCTACACGGTACAGGGAATGGACGCCCACGGAAAAACGGTTACCATCATCAGCATCCCCGTGGTACGGTGAGAGGATGCGGGAACATTCAACGAAAAAGGCGCATCCTTTTCGCCCGGGCTCTCAATCATAACCGAAGATGCCCTTGATCCCTCCTCCGTTTACAGTAGAGTGAAACCCTGCTCTTTCCGGCCCCCTTCCACCATAAATGGGGGAAGGGCTGGGGATGGGGGCAAACCATACCAGGGCCAAGGGAGTCGGATACAATCCGCCCTGCATCACCTGCGGTCGACAGGTATGAGAGCGGTTCATCCCTCCGCCGCTTTTCCCTTTCCCCGGGAGTGTACGAGATAATACCATTTCAGTATGGACGGTTCCTCACTCCGTATCAACTACGAAGGTTCGCTGTTCGTTCACCACAGCTTCGGCATGGTGAACCGCGAACTGCTTCTGGAGCTCATCAGGTTCCCGGATCTCTCGATCCGTCATCTTGCGTATGAACCCGACCTCTTCACCCCCCCCGCATCATCGAGACTGTTCCCTCTTACGGCTCTATCCCGCGAACCGCACCCCGAGGCGGACGTGCATATCCGCAACCGCTGGCCCCCGGACTTCAGCAGGCCTCCCTCAGGTAAATTCATCCTTGTTCAGCCCTGGGAGTACGGAAGCCTTCCGGTAAGCTGGTGTGAGGCGATTCATGAAACCGTTGACGAAGTATGGGTGTGCAGCCGGTTCGTGAAGACCTGTTACGAGGGTTCGGGCATCCCTGCCGATAAAGTCAAGGTGGTACCCCTCGGGATCGATCCCGGCCAGTTCAACCCGGATGCCGCTCCGCTCCCATGGGTTCGTCAAGCGGGCGGCGACCGCTTCCTTTTCCTTTACAATGGAGGCATGACCTCCCGCAAGGGAACGGACATTCTCGTCAACGCCTTCCTGAGCGAGTTCGCGGCCGGAGAACCGGTCTGCCTCGTGATAAAGGATTCTTCCGCGTACGGAAAGGGCATGTCCAGGGAGATCAGGGCGCTCGCGGCCCGCGGCGACATAGCCCGGATAGTTTACTCGGATGAGAATCTGCCGCCCGAGGCCCTCCCGGGACTGTATACCGCATGCGATTGCTACGTGCATCCTTACAGGGCCGAAGGATATGGCCTGCCCATCGCTGAGGCGATGGCGTGCGGCCTTCCGGTCGTGGTTACCGGCGGAGGAGCATGCCTGGATTTCACTGAGCCCGAATGCGCGTTCTTCGTGAAATGCGGCCTGGAGAGCATGAAATCCCGGCAGGTGGGCGACTTCAAGACCGTCGATTATCCATTCTGGCTTATACCGGATATGCAGCACCTGCGTTCCATTCTTCGCTATGTATATGAAAACCGGGAAAAAGCACGCCTCAAAGGAATTTCTGCGGCGAAGAGGGTCAGGGAGGTCCACACCTGGAGGAATGCGGCCGCGATCGCGGAGCGCAGGATACGTTCGCTTCTGGGGTACCCCGCTTCGGGAGGGGAGGAATCGGAACGCCTCGAACGCAACGCGCAGACAGACCGGGCGATCAGCCTTCTGCAGGTAGGCGCGTACGGAGAGGCCGCGAACGAGTTTCAGAAAATTCTGCTGCGACAGGGAGAAAACAGTCTGGCATACGAGGGGCTCGCGATCGCCGCGTTCTACCGGGGAAACTACCGGGAGGCATGCGGACTATTCGAGGCCGCGAGCCGTGTAAGCGGGGACGCGGCGGATATCATCGTCAACTGGTACGAAGCTGCCAAAATGGCAGGTGAAACCCATCGGCTGGTTGGCCCCGTCTCGAGAGCGATACGCAAAAACCGGGACAACGACGACCTCCGGTC
>CAZGVZ010000183.1:7432-7751 GCA_964529145.1 uncultured Fibrobacteraceae bacterium
CCCTGGAACTGGGCGTCATCTGACGGTTTCATACGCTCCGCGAAGAACGGAATCCCGCATTTCTCAATCCACCTGTTTCCCTCTCGGTAAGAGGGCGGATTTCCCCGGGAGCGAGCTGCCCGAGTTTCACCGAGCCGAACTGAACCCTCCGGATTCTCCCCACCGCGATACCCAGCGCCTCGAACATTCTCCTGATCTGCCTGTTTTTCCCTTCGTACAGGTCGATCTCGTACCAGTACTGCCGCCTTCCTGCTTCGGGGGCCGACAACTCGCGGACCGCTCCAGCACGCAAGAGCTGCCCCTGCGACACGACACCGTC
>CAZGVZ010000184.1:0-7750 GCA_964529145.1 uncultured Fibrobacteraceae bacterium
AGCGCCCGTGCGTTTATACACGCGGATCGCAGCACCGCTGCGACACCTTCTGTGAAATAGCGTCCCATGGAAGGCAGCACGACTTCGACATCGGGATGCGAGAGGGGCAGCTTCCGCCCGAGCGAAGAGACGACCTGTATGGGGTTTGAATAGATGACCTTCGCGGCCCTGAATGCGGCGGCTCCGGGCTGAAGCACGCCCTGGCGACGGAACGATGCCATGATCTCGAGCGCGGCCTCGATGCGTGTATCGATACCCGCATCCGCGGTATGCTGATCGAGTTCAAGAGTCAACGAGGGCTTCTCACCCATCAAACACCGGAAATATCCGAGTAGAAAGGAGTCGGGACCGCAGGAAAAATTGGTAATGAAGCAGCCGAAAAGCCTTGAGGAATTCTTGACGAACTGCGCTCCTTTCATGATTTTCTGTCCCATTGCCCAGAACATCCTGTCGTCCACCGTGTGATGGGCCGCCGGGAGCATGTCGAACGGGATTACCATAAACCCCCGCGACGCGATTTTATGAGGTATCCCCATATTGATGTCGCCTGCGAAGGCGTTGTAGGGTCTTCCGAACAGTACGACCGCATAACGGTCCTCTTCGGCTTCAAGCCTTCCGAGCGCCGCACTTCCCGCAACGACCAGACGTTCCTCGAATTGCTTCTGGTATTCGCAGGCATCGTCGAACGCGGCCCCGGCCTCCTTCTCCCCTGTTCCCATTTCCGCCGCGACCGCGAGCATCGGCTGGCGTCCTGCTTCGTAAGAGGTATCCATACGAACGACCGGGTGCAGCAATCTGCAGCCGCTGCGGGCTATTTCATCCCTGAATGTGGTTTTCAGATAATAGGGTTCCCCCTGGACAAAAACACAGGTCCTGCTATAGGTGGGAACGTTGGGAACAGGAAGCTGCATCACGTGCGGAACGAATATGAAATCGGGTTTCATTTCCAGGAGACTGAAAAAACTGCCGTGTGCGGTTTCCGCAGGAAGGCAGAACTCGGATTCCGCCCTCGCGGTACCCTCGCGGGAAATGCCCTCCGGCATGATTATCCTGAATCCCAGATTCCGGAAAAAACGGGAATAGAGCGGAAACAGGGAGTAGGTAAGGAAGGAGCGCATGATCCCCACCGTTCGGACCGGATACCTTTTTCCCGCAGGCTCCGCTTTCGTTTCACGGTTTCCGTCCAGTTCCTCGAACAGCATTCTCTGCCTCAGGGCTACCAGATCGAGATCGCCGGCATCGACGTCACGATGCATTCTCAAATTGTAATACCGGTTGCAGGCTCCGCCGAAGGGATAGAGGCTGCCCTCCAGGCGGATACGCGCGATCGAGCATTTACGATCGCATTTTTCGGATCCGCCGGCACAGGTGAACGGCTCCTCCCGTATCGCCTCACGGGAGATCAGTGTGTCGAGATCGAAACGTTTCGGCTCGATCTGCCCGCGTTCGAGCTGGTTTGCTACGACAAGCGCGGTCCCGTATGCGCCCATGAGCCCCGGATCTGGCGGGACGATTATGGGACGTTTCATGATCGATGCCATCGCGAGCGGAACAGCCCTGTTATAGCAAACCCCTCCCTGCATGAAGATTTTCCTGCCTGCCGGACGAGATCCCCGGACCCTGTTGAGATAGTTCATGCAGATGGAATAAACCAGGCCTGCCAGGATATCGTTTGTGCCGATTCCTTCCTGTCCGGCCCGTTTGATGTCGCTTCCGATGAAAGCGGCACACTGGTCCGTGAAATTGGGCGGAGTGGTCCCACTGAGCGCCGCGTCGCTTATCGCCTCAGTGGCGATATTGAGAGACTCCTTCGCGGCCTCCTCGAGAAAGGAACCGGTTCCGGCACTGCATGCTTCGTTCATCGCGTAATCGGAAGGCACCCCCCCCGTGAGATAGGTATACTTTGCATCCTGACCGCCGATTTCGAAGATGGTATCCACATCCGGCGAGAAGTGCGCGGCCGCGGCCGCGTGGGCGATGATTTCATTGACGATGCTGTCCGTGAGCGCATGGAGCGCGGCGATCTGCCTCCCGGATCCAGTCACTCCAAGTCCGACAATATTGACATCCGCTACACAGATCCGTTCCTTTATCGCCCGATAGCAGTTTCTTGACGCACTTATCGGATCCCCGCCGGTGCGCAGATATATCGACGCCGCGATGACCCGGTCGGATGTGCGCACGGCCACCGCCTTCGTGGTGGTCGACCCCACGTCAAGTCCGATGACGCAATCGTCTCCCGGCCCGAATTCGCCGCGGATGGATGGCTTGAAATCCACCAGCGGAAGCGCCTGGGCGAGAGGAGCGTGATGGCCGAAGGAATGAACGACGGTGCGGATCAGCCGGCGGCGGTCAGCCGGAAAAACCCGGCAATCGTTCTTCGCCGCCCAGAGCGCGGCTCCGTACGCCTCGAAGCAGCCGACCGGTTCCGGGACGTCGATCCGGTCGAACCTCTCCCGGAGCATTCTTACGAGAACGGCATTGAGCGCTCCGCCGCCGATAAACGCGATATGGCGGCATGATGCATCCCTGACCAGATCCGCTATCTTGTCCGCCATCATCCGGCACAAACCCGCCACGACGTTTTCTCTCGATTCCCCCTTGTTGAGAGCATGGGTGCAGTCGCTTTTACAAAAAACGCTGCATCGTCCGGCAATCGCGCAGGGAGTTCCGGAAGCAGCCATCGCGACAGCCTCATCTACCGACATTCCCATCCGCCGTATCTGCTGGAGAAAGAACTCTCCGCTTCCGCTTGCGCATTTATTGCCGGAATGAACCGAACCGATCCCCCCGTTTTTCATGATCCGGTACACAAGCTGGGTTTCTCCTCCCGAGCTTACGACCGCATCGGGATATTCGCCCGGCCCGTACTGCGCTGCGAGAGCGCACTCGACCGCATGAGGTTCCGAAATGGAGGTAAGTGCCACCGATTTCCGGAAAACACGGCCGGTAAGCGCGATCCGGTCTATGGAACCGGCCGGATACCGCCCCAGAAAATCGAGAAACGCACGACCCGGATTGCCTTCATGGGGAATCCGGCAGGTCGCGGTGACGCTTCGTGTCGATTCTTCCAGGAATAGTTGCACAGCCTGCAGTGTGGAAGTGCCGAAACAGATGCCAAGCGTTCTCATGGTATGTCGACCTCTTGTATACATTTCAGAACATTCATGGCTGCATTCATCACGCGGATGATACAGCACTCGTTGCACCGGACCATGTACATGACATCGATTCCGTTCTCAAAAGCGGAAATTACACCCTTCCTGGAATTATTTTTTACGACGGATCGAAATCGTCCGGAACAGGGATCGCCGGAAAACTTTTATCGTCGTTTCCGAATATCGCTTCCGGCCCTGCGTTTGACCTTTTTTCGGACGGATCTGATGACGGATAATCTTCGGTTTATACTCCGGACGGACGATTGATTTACAAGGAAGCGTCCGATCGAGGTCATAAGCGGAATTCCATTCATCGTTGAAAAATACACTTTGCGGGACCGGGATTCAAAACTGGAGAACCAACCGGATGTACGACAGCAAAAATCCGCAATCGGTCGAGAAGTACTCTTCCGCCGTAACCCTCTCGGACATGGAGATATTCATCTTTCCCGAACTTCTCTACTCGCTCGTACTTGCGAACATCATGTCTCCGCGGATATGGGCCTGGCGGGACGATCCGTGGTTCTCGAAACTGGAAACGGCAAAACCCGTCCGAAACCTGCACCGCCTGAAGCAGTACATTATGGACAACTTTACGTTCAATCTGGATCTGGACACATGGGGGCTGACCACCAAAGGGACCGAATTGGGCAGGTTCAGATCGTTCATCGACGGGAGGGTTCTCGCGGAAAGCAATGCTCTTTTCGGGTACGAAGGAGACAAATACTATTTCGACATCGATATCCGCAAGCACTTTGGCCTTGACAGGTACACTTCGGACGTGATTCCCTACTGGAAAACCGAAACTGTCGAGGCGATGGAAGCCTTCAGGCACAAGGAAGGCTACCCGAGCGGCGCGGGTGAATGCGTCTCGCTTTCCACGCTCTATGCGGCTGCGGCATTCGTCGTGACCGGCATTCCGCTCGATGACGTCTATCTTTACGCGACCCCGCTCCACTCACAGAATTTCATCGATATCGGCGACGGGATACTCACCAACAACCGCCGCGTGGTCACAAAATCCATGTGGTTCAACGGTACCGAGCTCTCGGGAAAAGCGCGGCGCGCGCTTGAAAACGAACGTGTCACTCTGGTCGCCCACAGGACCGGATACATTCACGCCCTGTACAACCGCGCAACGATCGATGTGCGCCGCTATCACCAGTTCCGCAAGCGTCTCGGGCAGTTCCTTGCCGCACCGATTTCTTTCGAAATAATCGCCAATTTCCTGCGACAGAACAGCGATCTTCAGCGCTGTTTTCAAATAGAGCACACCTGCTGCGGAAAACCCCGGTACATCGAGGCTGAAACCGTGTACCATTATGAGCACTCGAGCAAGTCACGCGTGGGAGACAGAACACAGGCCAATCTCCTCCACGAGATAGAGGAGGACGAATATTATCCGCAACCGATTCCCGACCGGCTTCTGCTCGGAGAACTGGAATCCTATTTCAAAGGCATGACGCTCCCCGTCGACGAAGTGAAAACGGCGGAAACGCTGAAAAAATATCTTCATCACCACTGTTACAACGTGGATGCCGTAGTTCATGATCTTATCCGTTTCTGCAGAACGAACCCGCGACTGCCCGATACGGAAAAAAAATGGGAACAGATTGAGAACGTGATCGACCTGAGCGACATCAGGTCCGCCGGGGACGCTGCATCGAGGCTTGAGTCGTTGCGGGAAAAGAATGCGACCGCGGATCTCGCGTTTTCCGCTTTTCGCGACCTCAGCCGTTCCCCCTGGAAACCGTTTCTGAAAGCCGCGCTGGAAAGAAATCCCGTTTCCGTGAGCTCATCGGAGAACTTCGCCCCGAAACAGATCTATAATCAGCTCTCCGGGTTCGAGGATCGATCGATCTACGACAGCCCGACAAGGATGGCACAACCCGACGAAGTGTGGAATTTCCGACGTGGTGATGGACTTGAAAAGGCGATTTGTATGATGAATATCCTGCGGCACAAGTTTCCGGAAAGCAGAATCGAATTCAGATGGGAGAAGCCTGGAGAGGTTGAAATTGGTCACGAAAACCATAGATACCCTTTTTCGACACGAAAAAACCTCCCTGTTCCACGGGAAAGCGATTTTTCTTTTGCCGCAACCTGATTCATATCGTATATTACCTGCCCTGAGGTCGGCTCCAATCAACTCCCACGGCTAAAAATCGTGGTCTGGCTTGAGCGGGCGAAGCGGTACAAGGGAAACAGTGCGAAGCACTGGACTCCTTACGCTTCAAGAATGGCAATGAATAGCCCGCAAGAGACCAAGCGGTATAATGAAAACGGTTGTTTTCCGAGAGTTCGACTTCGTCGCTATCCCCTGTTGCAGCTGGTATAGATGGGAATTCTACGTCGAATTCGCTCATTTTTGAACCATATACGGTAGTCTGATCACTTTATGAGTGGCATTGTCATATATCGAGTTCTTCATGGATATTCTCATAAGTTTTATATAAAATCGCTTGTTTTTTGATGCACGTTGCCGCAATATCAGGATTACTCGGACGCACTCTTTCAAGCTAAGGAGTTACCATGGAAAGAAAGATGATAATACCCGATGAGACATCATTGGAGTTATATCTTAAAGATATCAGTAAAAATGCGGCTCTTTCGGCGGAAGATGAAGCGCGCCTTGCAGTGAGAATCAAAAAAGGGGACAGAAAAGCTCTTGAAAAGCTCATCAAAGCAAATCTTCGGTTTGTGGTAAGCGTCGCCCGCAACTACCAGAACCAGGGGCTGCCTCTTGGAGAACTCATCAGCGAGGGAAATCTTGGGCTCATTCAGGCAGCAAAGAGATTCGATGAAAAAAGAAATTTCAAATTCATTTCATATGCGGTATGGTGGATTCGGCAGGCGATTCTGAGAGCCCTTGCCGACAGGTCGCGTATTACGCGGGTACCGTTGAATCGAATCGGCATTATACATAAGGTCGGGCGGACTCAGAGCAAACTCGAGCAGCGCTTCAGACGGATGCCGACACTCGAGGAAATCGCAAAGGAACTCGGGCTCGCTGAAAGTGAAGTCATCGAAATCCAAAAGATCGGAAACCGGTATCTATCTCTCGATACTCCGGTGCAGGCGGATGACAGTTCACAACTGATAGATCTCCTTCAGGATGAGAACCAGGAGATGCCCGACAGCCGTCTGATCGAGATGTCGCTTCAGGAAGGTGTCAATAAGATTCTCGATACTCTCAATGACCGCGAGAAAAAGGTGCTTCAGCTCTATTTCGGCGTCGGAGAAGAGACCCCTCACACTCTCGACGAGATCGGCAGAAGATTGCACCTGACGCGTGAACGGGTACGGCAGATCAAAGAGAAGGCGATTCACCGCCTGAAGAATTCGTACCGAAGCCGATCCCTCAAGGTTTTCACCGACTGAGGAGTTCCGGCATCGTTCCTTGTCATACCGAAAGGCCTGTTTTTCCGCCACTTACGCGGACAGGTTGAGACATGCCATTCCGTTTCCCGCTGTTCGGTGCGGCGGTTTTTCTGCTGCAGCTCTCTCCCTGGGCTGAAACGCGGGCAGATGCGGGTAGAATTTCGCACGTCAGGCCATCCCCATGCGTCTCCACTGAAAGGATGACTTCCGAACAGGCTTTATTTGATGTAAGGTGTCAGTGACGGATGTTGGATGACGGTCCGGAAATGACGATTGGAGCGCAGCAATCTGATCACCCAAAACGCCGTCATTACCATCAGGATTCCGTACACGGCCAGAAGAAGCGTCACCATACGTTCTCCTTCCAATCGGTTATCCGTAATCGGGTCGGTTCCGATTCCATATTAATTATAACACTCGCGACATAAATTTTGCGGAAATCGCATTTCCGTTTTCTTCGCATACCCCCAAAAATCTATTTTCCATTCATGCAGAGAAAAATGTCCGGTTTTCTGAAAAAAATCAAGAAAAGGCGTATTCTAATCGTTTCAGCCGGGGGACTGCAGGGCGGCCTGCAATGCTGTTATGTCACCACCCTTAATGATACATGGGAAATGGTTGCCCATTCATTCACCCCCTATCCTCAAAAAATTGCCGCACTTCTCGAGCGATTCATCACCCCCGACAAGGTAGAGTTCTCTTTACAGTCATTGTCATGGCTCGATTACCGGCTATCGCTCCTTTATTCCGATTGCGCGAAGGCTCTACTCGCTCGATTGCCGACGTCACTGCGTTCTCCCCATTGCATAGTCCTGAACAAAACGTGCCTGTGGAAAGGTCCTACGGGAGAAGAACAGCAACAGACGAACTGGAATATTGCTCTCGGTGATGCACAGCACCTCGCAGCCACTCTGAAATCCCCTGTCATGACCGATTTTGTTCGACAGCAGTGCATTGCGGGAGGTGAAGGTTTTCTGCCCACTCATTCGGGGGATCTTTTCCTTGCATCCCCTCTCGGAGGAACGGTTGTATTCATCAATATCGGTCTGATTTCCCATATGACCATAATCGATACACCTAATTCGAAAATTATCATCGATTCCGATACAGGCCCCGGAACCTGTTGCGTCAATACTTTGATGAAAACCTGCGAAGCCCGGGATGGGCCCCGTACAGGAGGATTCGACCGGGATGGAACACTCGCGCAGCTC
>CAZGVZ010000185.1:0-2491 GCA_964529145.1 uncultured Fibrobacteraceae bacterium
TCCGATATCAGCTCGTCGGCCGCGACGTACTCCCTTCGTTCCGGGGGGACAGGCCGGGCGGCTCCGCATTCGCAGTAGACGCAATTGCAGTTGCAGGTCTTGAAGGGGACCATGTCGACCCCCAGCGATCTTCCGAGTCGCCGGGATCGTACAGGGCCGAACAGATGAGAATGGTGCATAGACATGTATCGAAGGAGCGTGTCCGCGAATCCGCGGACACCTTTGTTGATTTGAAAAGCTGTCGTTCGGGGAAAAGGTCTATTTCTGCGGTGCCTGCGCTTTTCCGGTATCCTGCCCGGAGCCCGCGGGATCTGCCTCTTTCTTCTCAAGAATGACGCCTGTGAGGGTCGCTTCTTTCTTTTTCGGATGATTGGTCTTGAAAACGAAATCCCCCGAAAGCAGACCGCCTTCCGGAACCTGGAGAGAGATGTCCAGCTTGTATTCGGTATATCCGTCAGGAAGAAGTTTTCCGGGTTTCAGGTCGTGTTTGAAGTGCAGAGGCAGCGACGCCCGCCAGTTCTCTCCTTTTTCTCCTAACTTTTCCTGTTCCTTGAAGGTGACCGATTCGATGCCCAGATCCTTTTTCATGGTCGTGATCGTGAGCGTTTGCGACACTTTGCCCTCCCTGTCGGGCTGCAACGACAGGTACCCGGGTTCGATTCCGAGTTCCGGACGGATCGTCGCGGCCAGGGACAGACGAAGCTGAGGCGTGTTTTTCGCGTTCGAAATCACTGTGACGTACTTCTTCAAAAGACCGGCATGTGTCTTGCCGAACGAGATTTCCTGGGTTACCTTGCCTTCCCGACCGGGAAGGATGATCGAGTCGGACCCGACCGCGGTGCACCCTCAGCCTGGTTTCACCTTTTCGATCTTGAGTGTATCGTCTCCGGTATTTTTGATGATGAAGGAGTGTTTTATCGATTTTTTGTTTCCCGCCGGGATCGATCCGAGATCCATGTCGGCCTTGTCGACCTCGATCATCGGCGCGGCCGATGGGGAGAGAGCCGGGAGTGTGAGCAGTGTTAGAAAAAGGGTGAACTTCAGATACTTTTTACACATATAAATGTAGCCTCCTGTTCCAGCTTCCGTAAAAATAGTTTCTGACATTGAGCCGTACTAATCGTGAGTTGATACCGGACCACCGCGGCACTGAAGATATGATTCCGGTTTGATGGGTCGATAAATTGCCTCGACTTCGGTGCTCTTTTCCATGATGGTTTTAGTGCGAATCTCGCACCCGGCTCCCTGAATTCGAAGTATCGTCCCCGGCCATGGGGGCGATATATTTTCCTTCTTCACCATCTGGCAAGGAGTCGAATGGCCGAAAACGCCTGTCTGGAAAGAGTCGCGGATCACGATACGCGCTCCGCGCTCGGAACGTCCGTGTTCAAGGGTGAATTCTGGAAACCTTGTCCGGGTACATGCGGCGGATATCTGTGCTGCGGTTATCAGATCATCACTCCAATGACCGGTTGCGCCATGTACTGCAGATACTGCGTACTGCAGTGCTATTTCGAACACCAGGGCAGGACCGCCTTCAGCAATTTCAACGACCTTGCGCGTGAGGTCGAGATGAAAATGAGGAACCGGAACGGGATCGTGCGTTTCGGAACCGGCGAATTCAGTGACAGCCTTCATGCCGAAGCGCTGACCGGTTCTTCGGTTTCGATCGCCCGGCTGCTAGAGCCGTACCGTAACGTGATCGTGGAGTTCAAGACCAAAAGCGCGGTGATCGAACCACTCGCGGAGATAGAGAGACCTGAAAAGGTGATCGTCGGCTTTTCACTCAACACTCCACGGATGATCGGCGAGATGGAACTCCATACGGCGTCACTCGAGGAGAGGTTCCGCGCGGCTGCCGCCTGCCTCGGGATGGGTTTTAACGTCGCCTTTCATTTCGATCCTATTTTCATCTATCCGGGGTGGGAGCGGGAGTACCGGGGTGTTGTGGATCGCATCTATGAGACCGTGACTGACGTGAAAAAGATTGCCTGGTGCAGCCTCGGCTGTTTCCGTTCCAGCCCGGAGCTCAAGGCATATCTCAAGAAACGCAGCGGACACCTTCCCCTGTTCTCAGGAGAGATGATCGTCGGATCGGACGGGAAACTACGCTATTTCAGACCTCTGCGCGCTGAGGTCTATCACTTCATGAGAGACGTTTTCTACAGTCATCAACCCGACGCTCCTGTCTATCTCTGCATGGAAAGTTCCGAAGTGTGGAGGGAATCGGGGATGGAGGAGCGTATCCCTAACGGACTTCCGGCCTACCTCGACGGCCGCGCAGCCGCATTGCTGTCGTAAAATCAGGTATATTTGAATAATGAGGGTAAATCATATCGTTTTTTGTCGATATTTTATCTGAGTTACCAGCCTGGTCCACTACCGAAATCAACGAAATCGGTTCAATCAGGAGAAAGGTCAAAGGAGAGTCAATGGTGAAAATCGGAAGGTGCGAGCTCGGTCCGCTTCCCCGTATCGTCGCGATCGTGGA
>CAZGVZ010000185.1:2501-6405 GCA_964529145.1 uncultured Fibrobacteraceae bacterium
ATCCGTGTACGGCACTGCTTGCTTTCAAGGGTGTAGCCGATTTACTCGAAATGCGCGTCGACTGCTATCGACAGCCAATCGAACGGGTAGTTCACTACCTGTCGGAAGTCCGTGAAGGAACGGGTCTGCCGATGATCGGCACAGTCCGTGAAAACGACTTCACCCATGGACAACGACTCGACATCTTCACGGGTATCATGCCTTTGGTTGATGCGGTGGATATTGAACTGGGCGCCGAGATCAGCGGTAAGGTGACAGAGCTGGCCCGTGAAAAGGCCATCATCGTCTCGGAACACGATTTCACCCGTACTCCCGGCACCGCGACGCTCCGGTCAATGGTCGAAAGGGCGGCGGATCAGGGCGCGGATATCGTCAAAATCGCCACAATGGCGAACGAACGGGAAGATGTCGTTCGCCTGCTTCAGTTCACCCATTCATGTACGATGCCGGTAGTCTCTATCGCCATGGGGCCATTGGGTTCGGTTTCCAGGGTCATCGCTCCGCTTTTCGGCTCACTTTTTACGTATGGGTACATATCGAAACCGGTGGCCCCCGGGCAGCTGCCCCTTGCACGGCTGGCCGAAGAAGTGAAGACGTTTTTTCCCGGATGAAAGAACACCGAGTATCCTGTGAAGCAGAGCTCCTATGCGAACAGATCGAGCACTTCTCCGGTAATCCTGTCCTGTGCTCTCAACACCGCTGCATTCGCTTTGAGCGAGTAGAGGTCACTCCTTTGTTCCACCGCCTCGGTTGCCGTGTCGGTAGATGAAAACTCAGGATCGACTCCCGGTTCTCTGTAGAAATCGACCGACGGCCCTGTGCCCGTTTCGGTCTGACGTGGGACCATCTGGCGATACCCAGGCGTAGCCGTATTGGCGATGTCGTGAGCCGATGCGCCCTGTCTCTGTAATGAAACGCGGAGCGCGGATGCCGCGGCACTGCTCGAAACGTTCATCTGTGCACTCCCATGAGTGGGATCATTTTATCATTTTATTTTCATGATTATTATAGTATAGCCGCGAAAAGCGGAGATTTCAACCGTCCGGCACTCTTTTTTTTGTGCCTGAAAAACGACAAGAGTATTTTTAGAAAGTTGTGCAGGACCGCATTCCGATACCGGGAGGATCGATGCTCATCCAGGCTGAAATCGCGTCATTCGCATTGGACCCGAACAGAAACACACCTGTCATCATTCTCAAGGAGGTGAATGGAGAACGTTCTCTTCCTGTCCCCATCGGACCGCTCGAAGCGAGCGCGATCGCGATCGAATCGTTGAACGTGACGCCGGAAAAACCATTGACCATTGATTTGGCCAAACTGATCATGGAACAGCTCGGGGGCAGTTTGAAACGGGTCGTCATTCATGAACTGGTCGGGCAAAGCCTGCATGCCCGAGCACATATCCGTTCCGCGACAGGCATGTGCCTGGTCGATTGCAGGCCGTGCGACGCCATTGCGCTTGCGATTCGCTGCGGGGTGGACATTTTCATCGACGATCAGGTGCTCGAAAAATCGTCCGAAGGCGCGCATTCCGAAAAAGAACGGATTCGCCAAAGGGTCAGATCGATCGATACCATCGAATTCGGAAGATATTTTCTGGAATAGCCGCGGGATTAACATGAAGCTGCATGCGTTGTTTTTCTTTGTCGTCGCGAGTCTTGAAATGACCTCCGTTCCCACCCACGGAGCGATGCCCATACTCGACCGGTCCAAAAGACTCTATGAAGCGGGGAAATACGATTCGACCATCTCGTTGATACGTGGTTACCTGCGACGGTACGGAAAGAGTGAACAGACCGCTTCACTCGTACCTCTGGTCACCGAAGCGCTGGTGAGGCGCGGTGAATTCGTTTCCGCACACCGGTTGGTTTCGATGTACCGCCAGAAATACCCGAACTCACCCTATCTTGGCAGATTGTGGTACATAGAAGGCGTCGCTCTGGCGAAAGAGGAGAAATACCCACAGGCCGTCTCCTCGTTCTCCATGGCGCTTTCAACCGGAGTTTCACGGACTCTCGACAGCCTGGTGATCCTCAATACCGAAAAAATAGGTTTTCATATGGCTCCCGACGAGTTCGTGGAACTCGGAACGCATGAAATCCACCAGCGGCTTCTGGAAATCCTCAAATTTTACGAAATCAAGAAACTCGTTTCAATAGGTCAATTCGCCAAAGCGCAGAGCAGTGCCGATGAATTTCGGCAGCGGTTTCCTCGTTCCCGGTACGTCGCAGAACTCCGGGAATGGATCGACCGGGCCCGCGAAGCCGAGAAGAGTACGCTGCAGATCGGTATCCTGGCGCCGATCTCAGGTGACGAGGAGGAGATCGGCAAAAGGGTGGTCCAGGGCGCACAGCTCGCGATCGGCCGGCTGCAGCCCCAGAACGGGCAGAGTGTAAAGACCGTGATTCTCGATACGCGCGGAAACATGATCACCACCGCGCAGAAAACAAAGGAACTTCTCGATCAGCATAAAATATCGCTGATCGTCGGGCCGGTTCTCAGCCACACGGCCACGGTGACCGCCTCGATGCTGATCGACAGGCCGGCGGTCATGATTTCTCCCACCGCGACCGATGAGGGAATCGCGGAACTCGGTGAGAACATCTTTCAAATGAATGTCACGATCGGTGTACTTGGAAGAAAAATCGCCCGGTATGCCATCGACAATCTTTCCATCAAAGATTTCGCCATTATGGCTCCACAGACCGCATACGGACAGATCCTCGCGACAAGTTTCAAAGAGGAGTTGAAGAAGCGGAACCTTGAGCTGGTAGCGGAGGAGTACTTCGACGAGGGTGCCAACGATTTCAGGACTCAGTTTCAGCAGATCAGGAAAAAGCTCCTGTTACGCCATCTTGAACGGCTTTCAGTTGAAAAGGGCACCGATTTCAAGGGAACCGTATCCTGGAAAGACAGCGTACTCTATTCGGATTCCACTTTCGCCATAGGCGGGCTGTTCATGCCTGCCGAAGCCGAGGACGTGGTGATGCTTGCCCCCCAGGTGATGTTTCACAGAATTCGTACCCAGATTCTCGGCTCCAGCGGATGGCATCAGCCTAAAGTACTGAAGGACGGAAAGAGGTACGTACTCAACGCGATGATTTCGACCACCTTCGAGCTGGATCAGACCGCGAAGGAGTGGGTCGAATTCTCGCGGGCGTACAAACGCAGGTACAATGCGGAACCTGACCGTATCGCGGCGCTCGGATACGATGCCGCGGCCCTTATCATGAGGTGCATCAGGACTACCGGCGGAGATGATCCGGTGCGCATTCGCGAAGAACTGTTGAAAACGGACCGGTTCGAAGGGTTGTCGGGTATCGTGTCGTTTGGAGAGGGTTGCAGGGCGAACAGCGAATCGGCGGTGTACAAGATCAGCGAATCCGGATTCGTTCGCGTGCAATAAAACGTGCACCAGGTTTCCGGCGGTTTTTCGTCTTTTCCCCATCGCCGCAAACCGTGATGCCCGGGATCGGATCACTTACCTGATGCATTTACGATCATAAGCCGTCAGGGACCTTTCTGCCCGGCGATGCCTGCCGTTCATGCGCCGAAGTAGGCCGGGGTTCCCGGGTCGCGGGACTGGAGAGCGGGTGAGAGTACCACCCGAGCGTTCGGCCGCAGTTTTTTCTCAATTTCCAGGGATCGAATGTGGGAAAGGCAGTCTATTTCTTCAGGGAAGCGGTCAGGGGTTTTTATCAGGCCAAACTGATGACGTTCGTCGCCATACTCTCCATCGCGGCCTCGCTCTGTTTTCTTACCCTGGTTTTTCTGGCATTGCTGAATGTCAATGGTTTCCTGAGCTCGAGCACAGACCAGGCCGATATCGCGGCCTATATCAGGGAGGAGATGGCGGATGACAGCGGCAGAATCGGCGAACTGGTGTCAAGGGTACGGGGGCTGT
>CAZGVZ010000185.1:6415-7699 GCA_964529145.1 uncultured Fibrobacteraceae bacterium
TCGACAAGGACAGCGCCTGGAACCGTTTTTCACTCCTTTACGGTAACGAAATGCTCGAAGCGATCGACGACAATCCGCTCCCCGCTTCACTCGAAATATTCCTGACGCCCGGGGCCCGCTCCCAGGAGGAAGCCGGACGGGTGAGCGATCTCATCGGAGGTTACGAGGAGATCGAGATGGTCAGATTCTCCCGGGAATGGATAGAGACGCTGGAACAGTTCCGCCTCGTGTTCTACTGCATTGTCGTCGCGATCGCGGTGATCATGTCGTTCATTCTCTATTTCATGATCTCGAACACCATCAAGTTGACCATCTACGCCCGGAAGGAACTTATCGCCCACATGCAGGTGGTTGGGGCCACCTCTTTTTTCATCAAGATGCCGTTTCTGCTCGAGGGCATGCTGCAGGGAGTGATCGGGGGGGTGCTGGGCATCGCCTCACTCGGTGTGATACGGTTGATGCTGTTTCGTTTTTCCCTGGACTGGGGACCGCAGACATTGCCGCTGTGGATCATCCTGGTAGGGGTCGTCTTCGGCTGGATGGGAAGCGCGGGTGCGGTACGCAAGTTTCTCGTGTGATCATGGAACTGGGCGTCGTCATGATCGCCGCCGCGGCGGCGCACGGACGCGAAGAGGCTACCTCAGTCAAATCGATCTCGCACTATGACCGGGAAATACGGCGCAGCACCGAGAAACTGGACCGGATCCGGCTCGAACTTGAAAAGGGCAGGGAAAGGGTAAGGGAACTGCAGAAAGAAGAGGGGACCTACCTCGGACTACTGGAGCAGATCGAAAAGAACATCTCCGTTTCTCGCTCCTATCTGGAGGTTATCGACGGAAGGATCGATACGGTAGAGAGGATAATTTCCGCCCTGGGAGATTCGCTCACCCATGCAGACCGTCTGCTCGCGTCGCGCCGGAAGATCATGCGGAAAAGAATCCGGCAGGCATACATGAATGGTCCGGCACATTCGCTTCTGTCGGTGTTCGCGGCAGAGAACCCTCTCGAAGCCGTGAACCGGGCGCATTATCTGCAACGGCTCAACAGGTATGACCGCGACCTGGTTGACCAGATCGACGCCACCCGGAAGAAGATCGATCGGCAGAAGGAATCCAGGAAGAAGGAACGCGAGCACCTCTCGAAACTTCGCGAATCGAAGGACAGGGAGCGGAAGGAACTGGTCGCCGAGGAGGCACAGCGCAAGAAGACGCTCGACGACGTCAGAAGGAAAAAAGAGACTTATGAAACAATAGTCAAGGAACTCGAGGCGTCCCAGAAAGAGCT
>CAZGVZ010000186.1:0-3800 GCA_964529145.1 uncultured Fibrobacteraceae bacterium
TGACGTTCTGTCCTTCTTTTTTTCCAATAAATCTGCCCGCCTGATCATATTCATACGCGCACGCCACGGTCGTTCCTGAATTCGAAATTGTATCTCTGGTCAACCGGTTCACGTCATCGTACACAAAATGAGAATTGAAGACGGCGGTTGCGGTGCCGTTCAACGGGTCGGGGATATAGGTGCATACGGTATTGGTGACGTTACCTGACCTGCCGTCATAATTTATCGTTTGCGAGAACCCTTTCAAGGCAGGATCGACCACGGATGTTTTGATACGGTCTTGAAGATCGTATCCGAAGCTTACCTCATGCGCTCCACCCGAGATTCCGGTCAGCTTTTTACGATCGGGCAATCCGGTTTCTTTATAGGCATGCTCCACCAGCTCCTTTTCCTGATACGTTCCATCTTGCTGAGGAATGCCGTGATAAACCTTCGAGAGTCTCCCGAGTTTATCGTATTCGTATCTTTTCCTTATATGATCACCCGAATAGTAAAAATCTTCTGTTAAAACCTTGCCGTGAATATCGTACGCGAATACCGTCTCCTGATAGAGCGGCGACCCTTCGATGACAAGGTATGTCCGGCAGATTCTTCCTTCATCATCATAGGAAAAGAGCTCTCCGACATCGATCGCTTTTACACCAAGGTTCGATGTAAGCGTCGCAACCAACCGGCCCTTCAGGTTGGTCAGACGATCACGGACATACGGCGGAATGATGCTCTTTATCTCTGAAGGCAGACCAGCCGTATCATCATAGTAGTTCTTAATGACACCGTAATTGGTCGTATTCGGGAATAGATTCTCATCGATTCGTGTCAGTCTGCCTAATTCATCATAGAAATACTGGAGCCCCCACTCGTATTCTCCATTGTACATGGAGATCATTTTTTTTAGCGATCCGTTGTCCATGTATTCATAGGTATACTCTCCCCCATCGGGTGTTTTTTTCCAGACGAGCTGACCGATTGTATTGTAGCGGTATTCCACATCATCAATGAGTTTTCCGCCATTCTTCGAGGGCGGTAGCTCTTTAAGCACATTGCCAAGGAGGTCGTAAACGGCACCCGATGCGATTTTTGATCCGGGCGTACCATTGGTATCGGGAGCTGAGAACGTCTTTATGGTGCGACCGAAAACATCTTTGAGCTCTTCGGATATCTTTCCGTCGGGAGACATTGCCACCGAAAGCATATGGTCCGGGTTGGTGAAGGGGTTGTTCGCAAGGAAGTCATTGTAGAGGCCTTCCAGAACGTCCGGCAATTTTCCGGGCTGGAACGTGATCGCGGTAATAAGCCCCTGTACGAACGTCACAGTACCTGCATTCGCAACTTGAAAGAGCGTGTCTTTCAAGGGAGATACTCCGAATATCCAGCTACTTTCCAGGCCATGAATGCTCGTATCTCCAGGTCCGGTGGAATATTTTACGACTCCTGAAGGATCATCCCGGTACCAGATGCGCGAAAAGGCATGATGGTCATTATGCTGATTGTAGAGTTGCTGTTCGAAATCATTATCGATGGTGTTATTGTCGGTTATTTCACCGGGGAGATATTCACCCGGCCGCAAATGATCGACGAATGATTTTGAAGAAAACCGTGGCCGGCCGGATTCATCGAAAAAATTCGACAAGACGACCCGATCCTCTTGCGGCGAGGTTCCCGGGAGCTGCAACTTCTGCTGCAGCCCCCTCCCGAGGCCATCGGTGTAGACCGTGGTCACCATGTCATTGCCGGCCCCTCCTTCAATGCCGTCGACATCGAAGGTCGTCGTCCGCTCGAAATTGGGCTGCACGGCATAAAGAAGCGAAGCCATTAACGCTATAATAATGAATACATTTACAGTTTTCATACCGGATCCGGACACATATCGTTTGTTGTAATAAAAAGCCCTTTTCAACAGGAAAGGGATTATTTTCCCGTTTATATCATCAAAACGGCTAAAAAAGTACTGCGAAGTAATGAAGGAAGAAGCAGATGACTATCTGAATAAGAATTGGTAGTCTGTAACTGTGCATCTCCCCTGATTTACCGACCTCAACTTTACAGCAATATAAAAGATACACTGCACGTACGCAAGTTTTTATCGTACTGTTTTTCTGGACAATCTGAATATGCTAAAAAAGCCAAATAAAATGCAGCTTCGTCGCTCACCTTTTCATGAATACTATCCTAAGCGGAGGTTCTCCGATGATGAGGAAGAGACCCGCCTGATACTCCCTCACCTCCCGGAGAAGGATAAGAATTTCCTTTTCCCCGCAACGCGCCATTTTCCCGGGATTAAGTCCGATTCTCTGCCGTCAGAATTACTTTAACGGTGTCCACCTGATCGCCTGAGCCGGAATATCTTCCGGACGATAAACCGCACGCCAGTTTAAGGTAACCACTTCCTCCATCTGTCGACAGTATGGATATCCTATCCTTTACCGACACCATTTTTAACAATATATAAGGAACCCTGAACGTACGCAAGAATTTTTTGTAAAAAAACGGGAGGAGTACCGGTTCACTCGCGCACCGGCTCGAACACGAGCCGCACCGGCGGTTCCCCGAGCAGCGGGAACGGGAATTCTCCGCGATTTTCCGAAATTCTCGATTTGATGAGATAGCTCGTGTAGACGCCTTAGTCACCCCCGGCCACGATGGATCGCGCCCATAGCCGGCCCCTGATTTCGCACTCGTAGAGCCGGCAGTCGCCGTCCGTCACGATCGCGCCCGTGAGGGTCGTTCCGTTGCCGAGCACGACCGAGGGCGACATCAGGTTCCGGTTGACGCCCGGAGAGGCACAGCTCACGAGCGTGCCCCGGAGCGCCGAGCCGTCCCCGCAGTGGATGCCTCCCCCGGCGGTCGCAGCCGAATCCTTTACGTCTTTGGAACGGAGGCTCGCGAGAACGGTCATTTTCCCGAACTCCGCGGATTTCCTGACGACTACCGAATCGCGGGACAGGAACTGGCTGTTGTGATATCCCCCGGAAACGACGGCGTTCTTTTCGCAGAAAAACAGTGATCCCCTAGAGGAACAGCCCGGTTCGCACACGATCCTCTCCGCGAGAATCGTCGTGTTGTCGACGCGGGATCCCTGTTCCACGGTGCAGGTCCCCTTCACCGCGATCAGCGCGTAGTCACACTCCGAAGAACGGATGACGCAATCTCCCGCGACCGCGAGAGGTCCTTTACCGATCAGTGAGTCGTTGTCGTCCCGCAGGACCATGGTTCCGTGAGATCCGCTCTTTTCGAGCAGCGACCCGCGGCGCCTGGAGCAGACTCCGAACAGTTCAGGAATGATCAGTGTGTCGAACGGCAGCGGCGGTGATTCGCGCAGGATAAGGCGGCGGGTGTAATCGGGCAGAGGCGAGCCCCGTTTCCTGGCGTACACGTATCCGTGGTGAAGGACGATTTCTCCCTCCACGACCGATCCCTTGTGGAGAATGAGCCCGCCCACGTGGCCCGAAAGGGTGAGCGATGGAGAAAGCACGGCCGGCACGGTGCGTCCGAAAAGGCCGTGAAGCGTCATCCCGGTCGCGTGTCTTATTCCGGTGGACGACAACCGCGAAAACAGCCCGAACCGCTCCACCGCGAGCCGGATCACTCCGAATTCGCCGATTCTCTCCTCATAACCCTGAGTCTCCCATGTGAACGAACGGCCATCGCCTCCGTTGAGGAAGAACTCGGCCCTCACGACGCCCGATTCGGCGAGCAGCTTCGCTTGCCGCAGCTGCACCTCAGTTTTCGCGAAGATCCTCACAGACCGCATCTCGGCGAGCGTGATCGTGAAGAGTATGGCCGCGACCGTCAGGACGAGC
>CAZGVZ010000186.1:3810-7679 GCA_964529145.1 uncultured Fibrobacteraceae bacterium
GAGCATGACCAGGTAAAGCGAATAGCCGCGATCGTTTCCCGGGAGAAAAGACCGTACGTTGAAACGACCGCGTGAAGGCGCTAGCCGAACATGCGCCATGAGTCCCTCCTGCCCTGCCCTCCGGACCCGCTCCGGTTCCGGGACTACAACCCTCTCCTCACAGCCACCGCTCCCCCGATCCATCCGCCCTTCGGGAGCGTTCCTTCCCAGAGTAGAACCGCGACGAGGTTTCCCGCGGCCTTCCGTTCCTCCCGCAAAGAGAATCCGAACTCCTCGAGCGCAGCCACCGTATCCTTTCCATCCATCAACACCGAACCTGTGAAACGCAGGGTCGCCGGGTGGTCGCTTCCGTCAAGACCGCTCATCTCCCGCTCCGTGCAGCGGTCAATTTTCACGAACCTGCCGCAAGCCCGTTCTATCCGCTTTTTGGCGATCACCGCCGCGCTCACCCCTGCCGCCGCCCGGCTCTTGTACAAAAACGATTTCAGGACTCCCCGATAGGCGGTCATGCCGAGCGTCAGGACGATGCCCGCGATGACCATGGCCGTGAGAAGCTCCACGATCGTGACGCCTCTCTCTCCCGAACCTGCCCTATTCATCCGCCGCTCTCCCGAGAAAACAGGCTTCGGCGCGTACCGTGCCCCAAAGTTCCGCTGTGATGCGGTACCGGACAGGACGCTCCGCGGTTGTTTCCGTGCGCAACGTCCACTCTTCGCCTCCGGCCATGCGCCGCCGGACCGGCAGCGCTTCGGCTGGAAATGCGCGGACCGTCGCCGCTTCCTGCTCAATTAGCCAGATGCCCGTAAGCTCCCTGCGCGCATCGTACAGATGGGTGCCGCGTTGCATCCGGGAAATGAGCGGAACCGCTATCGACACCAGCAGCGTGAGCGCGACCACGGTTTCGAGAACCGTGTAGCCGCCGTACGCTCCGCTCGGTTTACCTGCGCTCAACTGTGAACTCCTTTCCCCCGAATTCGACGGTGACGCTCTTTCTTTCGATGCGTTTGACAATCAAATCGTCGCCGATCCGCTGCCCCGCCCGAACGAGCGAACTCGCTCCGGTTGGAAGCTTTATCGTGGCTACGGGATTGTCCGGATGCCACATGATCCCGGTGATGACGATCGGCGGCGGCGCGATCTCCTTTTTGTCAGTTTTAGGTTTGTTCACGATTACCGGTATTTTCGCGGGAGTGGGTTTGGGCTTCTCGGCATAAAGGGTGAACGGATCTCGCCCTCCGGGTTCGAACCGGACCGGTGCGGCAGCGGCGAGCAGCCGTTCCATCGAGAGGGAACTCTTCCCGGACTTCACGGCAGCCGTCCTGTCTTCCCTGCCTGGGAAAACCGATCTGAGCAGCAGGAACGCATTATAGCTGTAAAGTGGCAGCGCCACTAGCACCAGGGCAATGATGAATGTTTTTCTCATGGGATGGATTTTCCGGCTTCCTTTCGTACAATCGTATCGCATCTCCACAGGGCCCGGACCGGTTCTCCGGACATCCGGATACGCCGGGCACTATCTTCCGGGGTTAACCGAAATTTCATGTTCCCCTCCGCTCCCCGCCGCTTCGCGCTGCACCACATCGACGAACAGGGACAGATCCCGCCGTTCTCCGGATCTGACGATCACCTGGCGTATGCGTGTGGAGCGGTCGCTGTTTTCGATCCTTTCGATGAAAGATCCGACTGCGCGATAGTCTCCCATCCCCTCGATGGTGTGGCCGGTCTCGATGAAACCGCCAACCTGCCGCGGCATTCCCGCCTCGATCTTTTCCACCCTGAATCCGGCGGAATCGGCATCGCCGTGCAGTTCGTCAACGAGCATGCCTCCGGCGGTCCGGTCGCGCTGCTCGATTCGCTCGATCACGCTGTCGAGCAGGGCGATTTCTTCGCGGTACCGCCGTTCGAGCAGCGGAAAGCTGGACGCGTCCCGTTTCTTTTCGAAATGACGCGCCAGTTCCCTGCTTTCCGTGACCACCGCAGAACCGAGCGGAATATGTACCCGCCGGACCACCACTCCGTAGAGGAGCAGCAGTGAACAGGGCAGCACGCACCACACTCTTCCGTTAAGCCTCGGCCTCGCTTCTTTCACCCGCATCTCATCTCCACTCCGCTTCGATCTTGAACCGGATACCGGGATTCTTTTCTTTTGCAGCGACCTGTTCGCTGTACACGAGTCGCACGTCCCTCATGCCGGGTATCGCCTGCAGGTTGGCCAGAAACGGCTGCATCAGAGCGCTCGATACAGTGAACGCCCTGACCGCGAACCCCCACGTATCTGCCGCCCGTTCGTCGATAACGAGTTCCTCGGCACGCACCCCTTCGGGAAACGCCCGCTGCAGGTCGCACAAGAGCCGTGTGACCGCGCTCTCGCCTGCTATGAGCTCGGACTTTTCCCGGAACAGGATTCCGAGGGAATCGAGCGTCCGCCTGGCCCCGGTCACGGCCGCGTACGCTTCGTCTATGGATTTCATGGCCGTGCGGTCCCGCGCGACAAGAAAACGGCTCACGGCAATGGAACTGCCCGCGATCGCCGCAAGCGCGATCAGGCCGATCGTTGCCACGCGGAACACCGTAAGCGACATGTGCCAGAGACGGAACTCCTTTTGAGCGGCGCGTCGCTTTTCGAACGGAAGCAGCTGCACGCGACCGTCGGGGGTGATCGCATTTCCGTAGGCTTCGTGAAATCCGCGGGGAAGGCCCTTGATTTCGGGAACAGGGAGCTGCCGCATGTTCGTGAAGAAATCGCCGGGCGGCCGCGGACCATCTTCCATGGTCCAGAACATCACAGGGAGCGGTCGCTCACTCCCCCCGATCGATTCGAGCAGTTCGCCGGCAGCCGGAAGCACCGTGGCGGTGTCCGAGGCCAGCGCCGCGCTTCCCGCCCAGAAGTGACAAAGGTCAATTACCGAGCCGCGGTCGATTTTCGCGTAAACCGATCCGTTTCTGTCAACTTTCCAGAGTATCCATGGCGAATCGCACGCCGCGCGATACGCCCACGCGAGCCCCTGGAGCGAGGGGAGGAGCGCGGTCAGGGTCACCTCACGTTCGAGCGCCTCCACCCGGCGCGCGAAAGCCTGCATCTCGACTGAGACCGAGATGATGACCGGTCCGTCGACCGCGTACTCGTTCACTATACGCTCGGCAGTAAAACCCTGAGGAACTATACGCGCCTCGTTGCGGTCGATCCAGCGGTCGGGATCCTCGCTGCCGAGAGGTTCGAAGACGACACGCTGCGGTACCGGTCCCATGTCCGCGTGCGCGATCGCTGGGATCAGCAGTCGCAACACGGCGGGGATTCCCGTTCCCCAAACGAGCGGGATGTCGCCGGATCCTTTCCGCGCGACCACGCAGAAGGTGATGGCGTCGTCAGCAGTGGCGACGCCGAACCGGATCGTCCCGGGCTCGAGGCACAGGGCCCGCAGCAGCGGACGCCACCTCAGGGAGAGATCCCCGCGGCCTCGCCGGGAAAAAGGTGTCGATTTACTCATTTATCAATCATCCGGAGGAAGATCGAGTACGGCGGTATTGCTGGATGCGACTATCGTCGAATCACGCCACGCGAACACGCGAAACCGCCATGTGTGCCCCGGCGAAAGACTCCGGATCGTTTCGGTGGTATCGCTGTACACGGTCGCGAGCGCGGTATCCGCGGTGTCGACCGTCGCGAGCGTGTCGCCGTGGATCACGTAACGGTCGGTCTCCACGACCGATCCGGTCCAGTGCAGCAGCACCTCCCCTTCCTCTCCGGCCGATGCCGCGGCGAGCGTAAGCTTGCCCCTGCGGTCCTCGGGCGTGACGGTGTCGACTATGTTGCTCACCGAGAACTTCCCCCGGTCGTCATAGACGATCACCCGGAAGAAATAGCGGGT
>CAZGVZ010000187.1:0-7677 GCA_964529145.1 uncultured Fibrobacteraceae bacterium
AGACGTGGAACGCATGGCCCAGGTCTTCGACAACCTGGTCAGCAACGCCTTCCGTGCCTCCTTCGGGATGCCCGTCCCGGTGTCCCTCACCTTCAGCTCGGCGAACCCGTCCACGGCACGGAGCGACAGTGCAATCTCGCCATGCAGTGTGAACTTGAAGGCGTTCGAGAGAAGGTTCAGCATGATGTTTTCAAATTTATCCTGGTCAAGATACAGCGGTACCGGATGTTCCGGAACCCTCACGGTGAGTGTAATCCCCCGGGACACGACAGCAGATTCCATTGCAGCGACGTGGGTACGGATGATCTGCACCGCATTGAGCTCGGAGAACCTGATCGTCATTTTGCCCGAATCGAGTTTCGATAAATCGAGAATGCTGTTGATAAGTTTCAGCAGCCTGAGCTGATTCTGCCGTATCGTCGTGAGGTGATGCCGCATATCGGTATTCAGATCGTCCCGTTCCAGCAGCATTTCAAGAGGACCGATGGAGAGCGTGAGGGGGGTCCTGATCTCATGAGAGACGTTCGAAAAGAACCGGTTTTTGATCTTGTCGAGTTTCTGTAGGTTATCGTTCGCTTCGGCAAGCCGCCGGCGCTCCTCGGCGAGTTCGTGAAATGTCCGGAGTTTATTGAGCACGGTGGCGGTCTGGCGTGCAAGGTTCGCCACCACGACCGCCATTTCCCCCTCGGCCTCGACTGCCGAATGAAAGGAACGGCGGTCACGGCTGTTGCCGCATGCCACCAGACCGAGTGGCGTATCCCCTTCGCCGATGAGCAGGTGCAGGCTGCAATCGTCCATAAGCAGCCGGCCGATCGAGAGCTCCTTTACACAGGCGGCTCTGTCCGGCTCCGGCGTCGCCGCATGGACGATCACCGCCCCGCCCGTAAACCGTCGCATATTTTCCTGTGTAAACTTAAGCGACAGCTTTTCGATCGCCTCGACCTCGTGGGGTTCGTAGTACCCCCCGAAGGTGCATACGGAAAAACGTACTGATGACTGTGAAGCTGAGTCGGACCAGGAATCCCGTAAAAAAAGCGCACTGCGTTCATACTCCAGGGTTTCCACAAAGAACGAAACCACCTTCCGCGCAACCGTGAGCTCATCGGCAGCGGAGTTGATCTCCTGGCCCACGGCATTGAGGGCGTAATAAATGGACCGCTGGTGATCCAGGTGTTCCTGCAGCGAATACAGTCGCGATTCCGCCCGCAGCAGTTCGCGTACCTGCAGGGTTAGCCGCTCGTTTTCGGCCTCAAGCCTGGCGTGTCGCTGCTCCATCGAATCCCCGGGTAAAGGTTCCATGTCACTGAAAACAGATAACGACGTTGCTGTAATTATGGAAACAGTTGATCCCCTGGACCGGACAGAATTCGCCGTAAGTGTACACGCCGATCCACGGTACCACTCCCTCCGGGTCGATTCCCTGCTGAACCGTCTTGAGAAGCGCCTGCTTCTCATCGTCCTTGAGGATGATCTTTCCCCTGCCGCCGCACTCGATGTGAAGCACGAATCTGGGATGGCGGCCTCCGAGCTGCGTTTTGATCTCCCCGACCAGGCGCTGGTTTCCCTGCGCGATCTTGTCGAAGTCGCGTCTCGTCATGAAGAACCGGGTGCCCTCCGCAATCTCGGTCGGAACGTAGACAGATCCGTCGGCCTCATCGCGCATGGGCATGAAACGTATCATGTAGTCGTCGTAACCGCGCATGAATTCCGGAGCCTTGATTCCGATCGCGAGGTAGACATTGGTTTTCTGCCAGTCGTCTTTTTTCTCCTCGTCCGACAGGTATTCGTTGATGACCTGGAGCGCCGGCTTCCCGTCGATTTCGTGGATCCGGTTCGCGATGGATCGGGTGACCGTGCGTTCCTCCCCGATGGGCACGCACCCGTGTTTCACTCCGTACACCAGTTTTCCCGACCCGTACACGAGCGCGCAGGTCGCCGCGTCGCTGCGCACACCGTCATCGCCATACTGGTAGGTTTGATCGAATTTCCAGTTGTCGGCGGCAGTGCCGCCGAAGTGTGGCAGCAGATCCTCGGGTTGCAGTTCATCGATCAGACCGCTAATGAGTCGATCGTAGTTCATTGAAAGACCATCAGCGAAGGTCAGCAGTCCGATAGGCTTTTGGGATGCGGCGACATCCCTGAAATGACGGCCGATCGCGCTCCCCACTTCGGCGGAGTCCGTCTTCAATCCCGCGGCGTCGGCGGTCACGAAACGGTATTCATCGGATTTGAGTACGGCCACCGCCACGCTGAAGTTCGATTCGACCGCCCGGCCCCGAACAATGATCCCCTCCCCCGAGCATCCGAAAATCGGCGCGCTCCCCGCAGCTTCGCGGACAGCGTTATAAATGAGGTTCTGCTTGTACCCGACGGTGGAAAAAAGCATCACTAGGTCGGGATCGGTGATTCCAGCCGCATCGAGCGCGGCGTTTGTCGCGGTGCTTCCCGCGATAAGGGGATTACGGTCGTCGCTGTACCCAACACCACTTGCAAAAGCCATGGTGACTCCTTTCGAGAATGACGGACTTCCGGCTACAATGATTCATCCCGTAATGGTCTTGACAAAAATTTTTCGAAAGAACGTTCCTGTCGTGAACGAAGATATTTGTTTTGTCTGGAACGGACGATAAATACGGGAAAGAACTTCCGGGTGAAGCCGGCTCGACGTTTAACCGGAACCTGCCCGGACCGCCGTCCCGGCATCGCTCCGTGAGCGGCGTTCAGAATTATTATATCGTTCGTGGGATGGTTTAGTCAAACTGCCCGGTTATTTCTATCTTGTATCGGTGGCTGCTTCACCCCCGAAAAGAAGGCGTGTTCACCGCGACCGTGGCCGAGACGCGCTGCTGCTGGCCGACTTCTTCATCAAAAAATATGCTCAAAGATTCGGCCTTCCCGACAAACCGCTCTCGCTCGGCGGCCCCGGGCGAAGCTGCTCGCGTACCACTGGCCCGGGAACATCCGTCAGCTCGAAAACACGCTGCAGAAAGCGCTTTTGACCTCCCGCGGCAACCTGATCACCGAAACGGATCTCGACCTGCCAGATGATACCGTTCCTCCGGATAATACTGCAATACGGACTGTCCAGCCGGCATCGCAGGATGCCGTGCCGGTGAGTCTCAAGGCGGCGCGAACCGAGGCGGAAATACAATGTATCCGTATGGCGCTCCACCGCGCGGAAGGCAATGTCAGTATCGCCGCCCGCCTTCTCGACACCGACCGGAAGTGGTTGACAAAACTAATGAAGCTGCACGGTATCGGCCGGGAAGATTCGTTGTAAACGCGGATTCACGTGGATCTCGAGAACAACATTTTTTCCGTATAGGAATTTCAAACTCAACGTCAAATATTGATCCGGAGTATATATTATCCATTAATAGTACAAAATGCTTCAGGGATGTGTATTTTAACGATTAAGTTAATCCCGAAAGTCTTCCACTGCCTGCAGAACAACGCCTGACCCTACGAGGAGTGTATGGAAAAATCGATGAAATACGCGAATTGCCGGCCTGCATTTCCAAAGCAGAATGTCTTGTTTTTTACTGCTCTCTTTTTACTGTTCTCGATTCAGCCGTCATCCGATGCCGAAGCCTCTTCATCAATCAGTGATTCGATGCCCGCAACCATTCCTGCGGAAATAATCGCTGACTGGGAAGCGCAGGATTCGATCAAGGACGGTTCATACGCCGCTGCAATAGAGAAGATCAAAGCGGAGATACCCGATGCCGACAAAGTCCCCGCGGGTGATACGAAGGATGCTTACATTGCCGCATGCCACTGGCGCCGTGTATACAGATTGAGCTGGTACTGGGACCAGGGAGATCTCAAGAAGATTCTATTCGCCAAGCACTACAATCTGGGGGGGCCGACTCCTGGATACCTTGAAGATCTCGAACCGTACGGGGTGGTTAGCGGAGTAGGGAAACTGGGAGCCCAGGGCGCGGTGAGCAGGGGGACCAATTTTCAGAAAGGTGGAGCGCTCTGCTGTCTCGAGATGACGGACTACTATTCGCGACATACAGAGATACTTTCCGACAGCATCGGTGTGATCAGAGACCCTTGCGCTTCTTTCGACGGTACCAGAGTGGTTTTCGCCTGGTCCAAAGATAATAACGGCTACCATTTGCATGAAATGGATCTGGCCACCAAGGCGGTGCGAGCCCTGACCGAAGATCCGGAAGGGCTTACCGTGTCGGATTATGAACCCTGTTATCTGCAGGACAGCAATATCGTTTTCAACTCTTCGCGCTGCTTCGGCCTCAACAGTGTCACCGGTCTGAACATCACCAGCAATCTGTTCATCATCGATAAGGATGGGAAATATCTTCGAAGAGTTACATACGACCAGTTTTCCACCTTCTCTCCTACCCTGCGTGAGGATGGACGCGTTTTATACACCAGATGGGAGGGCAATGACCGGAACCCGTATTCGGCGTTTCCCCTCATGACCATGAACCCGGATGCCTCGTACCAGACCGAATATTTCGGAAACCAGTCCCCCTGGCCCGTGACCATTTATCATGCGCGCCAGATCCCCGGTGTTTCCAAGATTCTGGCTGTGGTAGGATCTTATACTTCGTCGTATGCGGGTGAACTCGCGGTGA
Source organism: uncultured Fibrobacteraceae bacterium (assembly GCA_964529145.1). Classification (GTDB taxonomy): domain Bacteria; phylum Fibrobacterota; class Chitinivibrionia; order Chitinivibrionales; family Chitinispirillaceae; genus JAFGNB01. The sequence continues at coordinate 4,605 of CAZGVZ010000187.1, forward strand.
TCGATCCGGATGTGGGCCGGAATGGGGTTAGATCCGTGAGTCTCGTCGCTCCGGAGCGCGATCCCGTCGACACCTCCAATTATTTGAATGGAGAGAAAGCGCTCTTTCAGAATCCGTGGCCTCTCGACGAAGAATATTTCATCGTGTCGTGGCGACCTTCGGCGGAACCTTCCACCGCGAAATACAATATTTATTTAATGAATTTCAGGGGAGAACGTGAGCTGCTCGCCTGGGACAGCACCCAGTCGGTAAGCCAGCCACTGTCGCTTAAACCGAGAAGCAGACCGGTAACTCCAAAGTATCAGACCAATTATAAACGCACGGACTCGGAGGTGCTTTTATATAATTCCTATTACATTTCAAAGGGGTGCGGCATCGATTCCACGATCGATTCCACTACGCTTCCCATTAAAAAGATCCGTATAATAGGAATAGAGTACCGTACCGATCCCGCCTTCGGGAGCACAGGAGATCCCGAACTCTGCGTTACTCCGGTTTCACGCTGGCTTGGCGCCCGGGAGGTAAAGAGGATTATTGGCGAAATGCCCATCGAGTACGACGGCTCCGCGGCATTTCTGGCGCCTGCCAGAACCCCCTTTTACGTGCAGCTGATCGACAGCAGCGGTTTCGTGATCAACAGTCAGCGGAGCTGGACGACCCTGCAGCCTGGAGAGCGTTTCTCCTGCTACAGCTGTCACGAGAACAAAAACGAGACTACGGTACAGGGTAAACTGCCGATAGCGCTCACTCCGAAGCCGCTGGAACCATTCTACGGGATTACCGGGAATTTCTCTTTCGTCAGGCACATACAGCCGATCCTCGACGAGAAATGCATAAGTTGCCATAATGAAACTCATGAGAAGGGGCTGGACCTTCGCGGAAATCTCAAGGGCACATGGGATCTGACCGATCCGCTCAACAAAGACGCAGGCAGCGCATGGAGCATCTCGTATATCAATCTTACCGATCCTGCGAAGAAATACGTCGACTACATCGACGCCAAATCCCCGGTGACAAGAGTGGGTCCCTATTCCTACGGTTCCTCCAAAAGCGCGCTCGTCGCCCGGTTGCGCGGCGGGCACAGCGAGCTTACCTTCGCTCCAGGCCAGCTCGAGACAATTTGCGCGTGGATCGATTTGGGAATTCCTTATTCGGGATCTTACGCCGAGGATATGGGAACCGAGGCGGCCGCCCTTTATCTCCAGCAGTTACAGAGGAGGGTCAAGCACGAACAGCTCGAGCTCCAGAACATTTCCGCATTTCCGGGCTACCCGATGAGTATCTACAAAGACCGCTACGGCAGCAGGAAATCCGGCCTGAACGCCGCCTCGGCACATTCCATTACGGCCCGTTTTTCCCGGATAGACCGCCGGCTTTCGATAAGGCTGCCTTCCGAGGGTACAGTGACGCTTCTCGATCTCAAAGGGAGAAAAGTCTGGTCCATTTCGGTAAACCGCAGGGCTTTTATCGAGAATGCGACCGTTTCGCGTACGGTGTCTTTTCCGCCGGGATTGTATATTGTCAATTTTTCCGGAATCAGGGGCGCTTCACGCGAGCTTGTGTCACTGTTTTAAAACCGGATGCGGATACGGGGAGGGTTGAGATGTCGCGAGGACACCTCCCCCGCTACTTGAGAAAATTGGTCGCGTCGAAATAGATCAATCGGCGATCCGAAGGATTGTTGAGCTGAATCTCAACGACATCGACCACTTTATTCCGGTCCTGTATCATGGTTTGACCAACCAGAAACCAGTCCTGTCCCCGTTGACCGTGCATATCCGAGATATACCGGTATTCAGCGGCAATCCCCTCACGCTGATTCTTGATCCCCGTCATGACCACCGCATCATGGAAAGATTCGCCTTTATCCCCGGAATAACTGATGGATGAAGAAAGGTCCATTTTTCCGAGATCATAGGCTGCTTGACGTGGAGTACAGGAGTAAACCAGAAAAAACGCAAGAAGAAATGGAAGCCGTTTCATAGTATCCCTCCTTGAGCGCTTAAGTCCAACAATAATTATATTACTCCGGTTCAAGAAAGGCAATTGTTTTTTGCACCGGTAGAACCTACCTGAAGATACGTCTTCCACATAACACAATTCTCGTGAATCCCGGCCCGACAAGTTTCACTTGCCGTTCCAGCAATAGGTGCAGAGCTTCTCCTGAGGCAGCCCGATCGCTTTTATCATTTCGTCAAGAGATTGATACTTCAGGGATGTCACTCCCATACGGGTTTGAATCAGATCGACCATGGCGCAATACTTTTCACTTCCGCAGGTGCTGTAAGCTTCGAGATCGGGAGATTCGCCCCGTTCAATCTCCTCGATTACCCGGCGCCCGGCGAGGTCGAAATCCGAACGTGAACGGGAAAAATTCAGAAATTTACATCCAAAGAGAAGAGGCGGACACGCCAGCCGCATGTGAAGCTCTTTCGCCCCGTAATGCCAGAGGCGCTGCATGGTGTCCCGGAGCTGGGTTCCACGGACGATGGAATCATCACAGAAAAGAAGCCGCTGTCCTTCCGTTAGTTCCCGGATCGGAATCAGTTTCATTTTCGCGACGAGTTCCCGCATTTTCTGTTGCTGCGGCATGAAACTCCTGGGCCATGTGGGAGTGTATTTAACGAAAGGACGTCGATATGTGATTCTGGCCTTATCTGCGTACCCGAGGGCGTGTGCAACGCCTGAGTCGGGAATTCCGGCAACGTAATCCACTTTCACATCGTCGTTTTTCGCCAGAGCTGCGCCGCTGCGATACCGGGCGGCCTCCACGTTTATGCCCTCGTATTGAGAAGCGGGATACCCGTAGTATACCCATAAAAAGGTGCACATCTGCATTACAGGACCGGGCTTGCACCGTTGTTCGAAACCCTCCGCAGTCAGAAATACGATTTCACCGGGGCCAAGTTCGTATTCTATCTCATAACCGAGGTTGGGAAAGGCGCAGGTTTCCATGGTAATGGCGAATCCGCTGGTGCCTTTTCCGATCATGACGGGAGTGCGTCCATAACGATCCCTCGATGCATATATTCCGCGGGGAGTTAGGAGCAGCATCGAACAGGAACCCTCAATC
>CAZGVZ010000188.1:0-1316 GCA_964529145.1 uncultured Fibrobacteraceae bacterium
TATCTCCGAGTCCGTCACATCCAGCCTTGATACTTACGACCAGCTCGGGAGCGCTCGTCCCGAATGCCACGACGGTAAGGCCCACAACGAGTGGGGATATGCCGAACCGCAGCGCCAGGCCGGTGCTTCCCTTTATAAGAAACTCGGCGCCGAAATACAGAAGAACAGCTCCGCCCAACAAAAAAAACACCATATGCAGCATTACAATCTCCAAATCTACAACCTCGATCGTACGATTTCTTCACGCGATCGCTTCGCGGACAGCGGCATGACTGGCTCGCGGCTGCTCCTGCATATCGCGGGGCCGGTATGTCCTTCTCACCTCCAAACCCGTTCCGCTCGCTGCCGCTGTGCCATCACATTCTTCAAGCGTAAGACACCAGCGCATTACGCTGTTTTTACCGTACCGCCCGGCACCTCATCATGGACTAACAGTCCGGATGAGGTACAACTCTCCTTGCCGATCCGCCCGGATGTCCGGTCATGAAAAAATGAGGGCAGGTCTTCGTACGGCCCATCGCAACCCAAAAATAATTCGTTTCACACCTTGAACTTCGGCTCAACCTTTTGTTTCACGACCGTTGCGATAGCCCCGGAACTCATCAAACCGTCGGTCAAAGGCGTCGTCCGATACGGGCACGGAATCCCTTCTCCAATTCCACAGCCGCGTAGATCACGACACCTACCCCCAGGCACATCAACCACTCGGTAAGGGAAAGCGGATGGCTCCCGAACGCCGCGTTCATCAGAGGAGTGTGGGTGAATACGATCTGCAGGGCCATCATGATCACCACTCCGGCCCAGAACATCGGGTTGCTGAAGATTCCGACCTTCAAAAAGGAGTAATGAAGTGAGCGGCAGTTGAAAAGATAGCACAGTTCGCCCATGACGAAGACGTTCACCGCCATCGTCCGCGCGGCTTCCTGGTTTTCACCGGTGGAAAGCTCCCACCGGAAAAATCCGAAAGCTCCGATGCAAAGCAGCACGCCGACCAGACAAATGCGAACCAGAAGCTCCCCGGTGAGCACCGGACGGCTCGAAGGGCGGGGCGGGCGATCCATGATTCCCGGCTCCTTGGGTTCGAAGGCGAGCATGAGACCGAGAAAGACCGCGGTCGTCATGTTGATCCAGAGTATCTGCACCGGAAGGATGGGGAGCGCCACTCCAGCCAGAATGGCTATCATGATGACCAGTCCCTCCCCGAAATTGGTCGGAAGCGTCCAGGTGATGAACTTGACCAGATTGTCGTACACCGCCCTGCCCTCCTCGACCGCGGCCTCGATCGTGGCGAAGTTATCATCCGTTAAAACCATGTC
>CAZGVZ010000188.1:1326-7660 GCA_964529145.1 uncultured Fibrobacteraceae bacterium
GTTGACGCCGTCACCCGTCATCGCGATGCTCTCTCCCCCGGCCTGGAGCGCCTTTACAAGGCGCAGCTTGTCCTCAGGAGCGACACGGGCGAACACCTGGGTGATTTCGGCGAGTTCCACGAGGTCATGGTCCGGGGCAGCGGCGATCGCCCTTCCGTTGAGCACCGGCTCGTGTCCGGAATCGGCCCGCTCAGGGGCTATCCCGATTTTCCGCGCGATCGCGAGAGCGGTGAGCTCATGATCCCCTGTGATCATCTTCACCCCTATGCCGGCGCTCCGGCAGGCCGCGACCGCCTCGATCACCTCCTCCCTCGGAGGATCGATCATCGCCTGAAAACCGCAAAACACGAGATCCCCCGAAACGGTCCCGTGCGTGACGGTGCCGGTGCTTTCCCCCACCACTTTACGCGCGCATGCCAGTATCCGCAGACCTTTCCGCGCCGCGTCTTCAGCCCTGCGGAAGCTGTTTTCCGCGTCGAACGCGACATTTTCGCCTCCGGCCGCGAGCGCGCTCCCGCACCGGGAAGCGATGCTCTCCATGGAACCTTTGACATACACGATCCGTTCCCCGTCCGCCGCGGATTCGTGGAGCGTCGCCATGTACTGGTGCAGCGACTCGAACGGCAAGACATCGATCCGCGCCATTTCTTTCTTCAGGTCAGACCGGTTCAAACCAGCTTTCACCGCTGCGGTGATCAGAGCCGCTTCGGTCGGATCGCCTTCGATGCGCCAGTGGTCTCCCGACGCGATCAGGTTCGCCTCATTGCAGAGAAGGCCTGCGATGAGGCATTCACGGAGGGCGACGTTCTCTCCTGCAGGCACCCCCTCTCCGGGATCCTGTGTGATGAACGATCCTTCCGGCGCATAACCGGTTCCGGTTACGGCATAGCGCGCTCCTCCGGCCACGACCTCCTGCACCGTCATTTCATTGCGGGTCAGGGTCCCGGTCTTGTCGGAGCATATCACCGAGGTGCTGCCGAGGGTTTCAACCGCAGGAAGACTTCGTACGATGGCGTTTCTCCTCGCCATCTTGGCAACTCCGATCGCGAGGGTGATGGTAAGCGCCGCTGGAAGTCCTTCGGGTATGGCGCCCACCGCGAGTGCAACCGCGGCGAGAAACATGTCTAGCCATCGCTCGCCCCTGACTACGCCGACAATGAAAGTGACTCCGGCGAGTCCCATGATCACGTAAAGAAGCCATGTGCTGAACCTCGCGATCTGACGAGTGAGGGGAGTTTCCAGCACGTCGGCCGAGGCGATGAGGCGATTGATCCGTCCTATTTCGGTTTCGTCGCCGATGGCGACGACGACACCGGAACCGGTTCCATAGGTGACCAGGGTGGAGGAGTACGCCATGTTCGAACGATCGGCCAGACCGGTATCCTCAGGCAGCGTTTCGGTGCGCTTGGCAACCGGAACCGATTCCCCGGTAAGCGCGGATTCATCGATATGCAGTTCACGGATCGCTACAAGCCTCAGATCCGCCGGGACCTTGTCGCCGGACTGAAGGAGAACGACATCCCCAGGCACGAGATCCCCGGCCCGGATACGTCGTTTCTTCCCCCCGCGGACCACCGTAGCCTCGCTCGTCATTCCTTTCGAGAGGGATTCTATCGCTTTGCGCGCTTTCGACTCCTGAATGAAACCGACCACCGCGTTTATCATAACCACGCCGAAAATGACGCTCGAATCCACCCCCTCACCCAGAAACGCGGTGACGGTTCCCGCTGCGATCAGGATATAAATGAGCGGCTGGTTGAACTGTGAAAGAAACAGGAGCAGGGGATGGGTTCCCTTTTTCCGGGTTATGGAGTTCGGACCGAACCGGGCCCGACGAAGCTCCGCATCGGCATCCGTCAATCCACTCCCCGGAGTCGTGCCGACTGCCCGTTCGACATCCCCCGTTTCGAGACTGTGCCACTTCTCGTCGAGTGAATTTATTTCACTCCGACCGGCAATATCGCTTTCGCGAGACTCATTCGTTTCCGGATTCATGCCTCTCTCCTCCCGGTTCTTTCGTTGTGTCGCCCGGCGGGTGTTTTCCGTTATCCTTTTTCACGATTCCTCCGGTCAATACCAGTTTAATGGCCTCCTCGACGGTACTGTCGAGTTTTCTGATCTGCCTTTCAGAGAGCACCGCGAGATAACCGCTCGTGGGGTTGGGAGTGGTCGGAATGAAAATGGTATACCTTTTGAGGTCGTCGTCGACCACACACGCGTCCACCATCTCCCCGGTATTGAAACCGATTGACCAGATACCTGGTGACGGATATTCGGCGAGCACCGGATTGGTGAATATCTGCTTCTTCCCGGAACGGAACACCTCGACCACCTGTTTGGTGGCGATGTAAATACTGCTGATTCCCGGAATCCTCGCGAATACCGCATCCATCCATGTCAGAAGCGCCCTGCCGATCACGGTTCTCATCATGAGTCCGAAAAAGGTGATGGCGAAAAACAGCAGACCTATGGTGAGGCTCTTGAGAAACATGAAAACCCCGGGGATGCGGCTCAGGTCCGACGGAAGTATCACCAGCAGGTTTTCGGCGACTCCCTCCATCAGCGAGAGGAAAAGGTAGAGGACATACACCGAGACAATCAGGGGAAGAAGCGTGAGCAGCCCCTGCATGAAAAGGGTGAATGTCTTTTTCAGGAACGGTTTCATGGGAATTCTCCTCCCGTTACACATCGAGGGGCGCCCCGGCAGGCCCGACACCTTCCCCCCGGTTATCTCCTGTCTCCGGAGACTCTTTCCGCGATCACGTCGTAGACGTAACCGCGCAGCATCCTTCTGACCCTTATCGAGATTCCGAAATAGACGAACTGGATTCTGTCACCCGGGGACCTTTCCCTCATCGCTTCCTTTACGACCTGGTCTATGGTGGCTTCCGAAAGCGGCAGTTCCGGAAAAATTTTCTCCTTCAGGGTCCTGATTCTCACACCTCCGCCGATTCTCCAGCTGTTTTCGGTCAGCTTCACCGTCATTTCGGGCGGACGATCGTACTCGTCCTCGATCTCGCCGACCAGCGACTCGAGCACGTCCTCCATGGTCACCAGTCCCGCGATCCCGCCCCGTTCATCCCTGACGAGCGCGATATGCTGATACTCCCGCATCATTCTCTTCATGAGGGCATCGAGCGGCATGGTTTCGGAAACGAATATCACGGGCCTGGAAATTCCCCTGAGACTCGGATCTTCGGGCGCGACGTGCAGGGCGGTAACGATATCCTTGAAATTGACATACCCAATCATTTCATCGTGGTCGGCTCCGCCGGTCAGGGGATAGCGGGTGTGGCGGTGGATATGCGACGCCAGAAAGGCGTCGCCGAGGCTCATCGACACATCGAGACATTCCATCTCGTCCTTTCCGACCATGATATCCCTCACCTTGAGTTGGCTCATCTGAACACTTTTCGAGATAAGCGAGGCCTGCTCCTGCGTGAGTTCCTTTTCCGTTACAGCGGAACCGGCCAGAAGCGTGATCTCGTGTGAGATGGACTCTTTCTCGTCCTTCTTCGCCTCAAAAGGACGATTGGCGAGTTCGATGAAAGAGATGAAGGGACGGAATATTTTGATAAAATAGAACAGGGGCGCGGCGGCGACTCCGGCTATGGCGAGATTGAACCGCACTCCGAGCGTCTTTGGAAGAATTTCCGTGTACTGGATCATTACCAGGGAATAACCCAGCGAAAAGACCCAAACCCACCCTGTTCCGAACAGCTTGTCGAACTGCGCTCCGGAAATCGCGGCTCCCATCGTATGAGCGAGAGTATTGATGATGAGGATCACGGCTATGGGTTTTTGAATCGCGGATTTGAACCGTTTCCATCTTTCAGCCGCTTTTGGCGACTTCTGTGAAATCTCGGCGATATTCGAATTGGACAGGCTGAGCAGGCAGGCTTCCATGAGGGAGCAGAAAAACGAAACGCTCAGCGAAAACAGGACTGCGATCAGGAGTACGATCACTCTTCCTCCATTTACTTGTAAATATGTTCAGATACCCTCACCACGACCGTGACCCGAATCCGGCGGGAAAGCGGTTCAGGAAGATCACAGTGAACGAAAACGATCGCGTTCCCCCCGGATATGGTATTGTCATCAAATGCGGTGCCGACGATACCGCGGTTTCTGTTGGGGCGGGTGCGCTGCCGGAACGGCCGATTCCGTGCATCCGTCCGGGGTGCGATCAAATTCGCATCGGGAAGGCGACAGCGGACCGTATCGAGGTCGAAGGAGATTCGGGATATCCCGGGCAAGTCCGCACGAACTGAATTCCTGGAGCCAGGAACCTGCGCGGGAGAAGATGAGTTCTGAGGAATGAGTCCGCGAGGGATCTTTTTGTCGCGGTGCCGAAATTCGTGGAATGGTAATCGTACAGGTCGGAGACGGCGAGGGTCTCCATCCCAGGCGCCCCGGTCGAAACTGCGGGTCGTGTGGTCCCGGCAATCCGGGGAGACACCGTATCCGGGCATCTGTCCGGCACCGTGAACGCTCCCTCTTGCCACCACAGGATTCCGGGAATGAGGAAAAAAAGTGCGATTGTTCTCATCTCTTCTCGTTCCTGATCTCCACACAAATATACATGGTGAATATTTCCGGCGAAATACTCCCCATCCATGGACCGGGTCGAGCCGCGACCGGGTGGCACCATATTTGAGAATACCGAGAAGATTCATCGACCTCCGGGCAGACCACCGTTTCATTCTTACCGGTAACTCCATACATCAATTCAGGAGGACCCATGCAGGACCCGAGAGAAAAATATCCCAAACCTCCTTTTCAGCAGGGATTACAGCGATCTCCCGGCTTCGAATCGGAAATGAGTACGCATCCCGATTTCGGTGAAAGATCTTACAGGGGCAGCGGCCGCCTGATGGATCAGGTTGCGCTCATCACCGGGGCCGACAGCGGAATAGGACGCGCAGTGGCGCTGGCTTTCGCACGTGAGGGGGCGCATGTGGCCGTCTCGTACCTCAGCGAGCATGAAGACGCTCAGGAAACGAAGAGAGTCGTCGAAGAGAGCGGCCGTAAAGCCATCCTGCTGCCCGGGGATATCGCTGATGACCGTCACTGCGCTGCAGTGGTCGATTCCACTGTGACGTCATTCGGAAGGCTTGACATTCTGGTGAACAACGCGGCGTATCAGGCCGAAGCCCTCGAAAGCCTCGATGAGTTGAAGGACGAAAGGGTGCGCAGGACCTTCGCCGTCAACATCATCGCCATGTTCAGCTTCGTGCATTACACCCTGCCGCACATGGGCGCCGGTTCGCGGATCATCAACACCGCATCCATACAGGCCTACAAACCTTCTCCGTCGATCATCGACTACGCGGCCACCAAGGGAGCGATCGTATCCTTTACCAAGGCACTGGCCCAGATACTCACTCCGGCCGGAATCCGGGTGAACGCCGTGGCTCCAGGACCGGTCTGGACACCCATCATTCCCCAGTCTTTCAAAAAGGAAAAAGTGGAAAATTTCGGTAAGGATTCATTGCTCGGACGTCCCGCCCAACCTGCGGAACTCGCGCCCGCATACGTCTTTCTCGCGAGCGAAGAGTCCAGTTACATAAGCGGCGAGGTGCTGGGCGTTACCGGCGGCAAGCTTCTTCCCTGATCTGTAGAAATGGATCGATCTCTTTGGCAGGAATCGCGGCGTTCTTCATCCCGGCCATCCGGCGACAGATGCTCGCGGCTACTCCTCCACGGTGGTATAGCTCATGGGAAGACTCCTCTTTTTCATCGCGTAATCCGGCCCATTCACCTGAACTCCGCGGAAAGGTCGATTTCGGTCCCATCCCCTGCCTCGAGCCTTCGCGGATTGTCGGTATTTCCGTCCGACCACCCTGTAAATACGGCGCTGCCGGACGGATTCACCGAGAGCTCCACCGGCACTCCTCTGAAATAAGTACCTGTAAACGGCAGATCGCCGACATTCATTCCATTGATCGCCACCTCACCCGATTCCGAGCGAATGGTGAGGGCAAATGTCCCTTCATTGCCGAACCGGGCTCCGATGTGCTCCATGACGTGCGGGACTCTGTTCCGCGCGAAAGACTTGAGTTTCTCGATGCCCTCCTGCCACTCTTCGAGATCGTAATCCCACCGTTCGCAGTCACGTGGGATCTCGTCCCGAACCTCTTCGGCTCTTCGATCGATTTCGCCGATCACTCGTTCAGGGCTTAAATCGATGGACAGCAGAGTCGCGAATCGGTTGATGAAATCTTCGCGGAACGAGCGGTTCTTCAAAAGAGCCCTGAGCGGAAAAGTGAACTCCGTGCCGTTGGGCCAATCGTCGGAGGGTCGGGTGTCGTCCAGCGCGAACGACAGAGTGTTG
>CAZGVZ010000189.1:0-4002 GCA_964529145.1 uncultured Fibrobacteraceae bacterium
AACGTTTTTTCATATACCAGCCATGCCATGGCGAAAGATCATCTCGAGAACTGGCCTGTCTATAAGGTCACCCAGATGTTTCCGCGTCATATGCAAATCATGTTCGATATAAATCAGATCCACCTGGAAGCGATCCGTAACACTTTCAGTTCGGACCCGGAAATCGTCCGCGAACTCTCCCTTATCGAAGAGGGAGAAGTGAAAAGAATTCGCCTCGCGAATCTTGCGGCCTTGGGCTCCTTCTCTATAAATGGCGTTTCGATGGCCCAGAGCAACATGATCTGCACAAAGCTGTTTCCGGTGCATATAAGATTTTTTCCGGACAAGTTCAAGAGCATCACTACGGGAGTCAGTCACAGGAGATGGCTCTTATGCGCGAACGAAGAACTCGCGAAACTGATTTCGGACAACATAGGTTCTTCATGGACAACTCACGCGGAAGAGTTGCGACAGCTCGAAACCAGAATCGACAATCCCGGCTTCCTTCAGAAACTGAAGGAAGTCAAAATGAACGCCAAATCCAGATTGTCGCGGCAAATCGAGAAATTCATGCAATTTCCTGTTGATGAAACCGCCATGTTTGATGTCCAAATCGGGAAAATTCATCCTTCCAAGCGTTCAGTATTGCACCTTTTCTATATCCTCCATCGATATCTGAGCATCAAGGCCGGAAAGCCTGCGGGTGTGCCTCGAGTGCACCTGTTTTCAGGCAAAGCATCTCCTTCCGATTTTCTGGCTAAACAGATCATTCACCTCATCAACGTTGTGGCGGACATAATCAATTCCGACACCGAAATCCGTAAAAACCTCATGGTGGCATTCATACCTAATTTCGGGATGAGCGTCGCGGAAATGATCGTTCCGGCCGCCGATCTATCCGAACAGCTCTCGACTCCTCTTTTCGAGGCTTCGGGCACTTTCAACATGAAATTTTCCCTAAACGGCTCTTTGTCCATCTCGAGCAGAAGCGGTTCCGGTCTGGAACATGCCCGGTATCTGGGAGAATCGCTTGTCTATACGTTTGGAAAAAACATCGAAGAGCTGTCCGGGATGCAAGCGTACAAACCTTTCGAACTCGCGGAATCGGACAACAGGTTAAAGGAGATCTTTTCGCTTCTGGATCGCGTGCTTCCGGGATTGACCGATGGAAGCGCGGTCAATCCCCTCCTTTCATCCCTGCGGGATAGCGATCGCTTCTTCGTTCTGCTCGATTTCGATGACTATGTTCGGCAGCAGGAGCGGATCGATGCAGCTTTCGCTGATCAGGGAACGTGGTGGGGTAAAATACTGCAGGCTATCGCGAGGAGCGGCCAGTTCAGCAGCGATCGTACCATTCTGGAGTATGTGGACAAGGTCTGGAAGGTACCGCTGTCATGAGGAAAGAGATTCGTTTGTCGGGCATTCCCGTGGTTTCCGGATGGGGCTCAGGAAGCGCATACTTCGTCGGCAGGGCCGTGCAGCAGACCTCGACTGTCGCGATTTCGCGCCAGGACATCGGCGACGAAATAATGCGTTTCAATGAAATACGGGAAAAAGCCCGGAAGGATTACCGGCAATACATATCGGAGCTGGGAGCCGTCTCCTCGGTGGATGCGTCGATCCTCAATGTATACGAACATTTTCTTGATGATCCGGCGTTCATAGGACAGGTCGTCGAGACGATCTCCACGAAATTGTACGATCTCGAGACCAGCATACGGCTTGTGTCAAATGAGTTCATCAAGCGTTTCGATGCCGCTGGAAACGCCTATTTCAAGGAACGAAGCGGCGATATGGTGGAGGTGTGTGAAAAACTGATTTCATATCTATATGAAGACGACGGGCGCGCGAAAACGTTTCTGGAACCTGTGGTGCTCGTGGTACTGCGGACATTCACGCCGACCGACATACTTTCATATGATAAATCAAAGATTCAGGCTGTGGTCACGACCAGCGGCGGCAAGACTTCCCATGCTGCTATCCTTGCACGTTCATACTCCATTCCGGTCGTTTCCGGTATCGCGAACATCAATGAGCAAATACGCCCGGGAGACCAGCTGCTGGTCGATGCCGAAAAGGGCTATGTATACGTACGCCCGACCGCCAATGTTCGAAGCCGATACAAACGCCTCGCTTCCGACATCGCGACATTCGAGCATCTGAAAACGAAATGGCGCCGTCCGGTGTACACCCGGGATGGAGTCCAGATCGAAGTGCTGGCGAATATTTCACTTCCCGAAGATGTCGATGAAGCCAGGGAGCACGGCGCAGACGGAATCGGACTCGTTAGAACCGAATATCTGCTTTCCAACAGAAAGGAAATGCCGTCCGAACAGGTCCAGTATAAATATTACAAAAGCATTCTCGAAAAAGCCAACCGTAAGCCGTGCGTGATCCGTCTCATGGATATTGGCGGTGACAAGGTGCCGAAATTCTTCGATATGCCTCTCGAGTTCAATCCTTTCATGGGATGGCGTGCGATACGGATCTTTCTGGAACGGAAGGACCTGTTCGAGACTCAGGTTTCCGCGATCGTCCGTGCCGGCGAAAAACACGATTACGCAATCATGATACCCATGGTAACCACAGTCCAGGAGTGGCGCGAAGCTCGTGAGTTCATCGGCTCGATCGCGAAAAAACTCTCCGTTAAAATGCCGAGATGCGGTGTATTGTTCGAAGTTCCCCTGGCGATACTCGAGATGGAAAACTTCATGAAAGAGATTGAGTTCGCTTCAGTCGGCACAAACGATCTGATTCAATACCTCAGCGCTGCGGACCGCAATAACGCGAAAGTGAATTATTTGTATAATCCTATCGAGCCTGCATTTCTCAGAATCATCAGAAATGCGATTAAATGCGCCAACGATAATGGTATGCCGCTTTCCGTGTGCGGAGAAATGGCGGGTAATCCGATGCACGCGGTGCTTCTGGTCGGTTTCGGTCTTCGACGGTTCAGCGTTATTCCACGCAATATCCCCATAATCAAGGAATTGATCGCGAACATCAGCTTCGCGGAAGCGGCCGAAAGCATTTCGCATTTCGAAGCGATCAAGTCTACAACCGAGCTCGAGCCATGGCTCAAGAATCTTAACAAGCGTCTTTTAGGCAATGTGCTGGACAGCCTCCCCATTGAAGTGGATGTATAGAGGTAAACCCCATTACCTGTCTCGGTAAGAATCATTACTCACCGATAAGGCATCGGAAAAAAAAATACCGGGGACCAATACGAGGCCACCGGTCTTACTGTGGAGCAGGCATTTTTCTTGTTTTCAGCGGGGTATACCACTATAGCGGGACCGGTATGGCGGAGTCCTCCGCGGGTTATGCCCGCTCCATCCCTATAAGGTTCAGGAATTCCATACGGGTGGAGTTCTCCTGCCGGAAACTTCCAAGCATGGCCGAAGTGACCATCTTCGAGTTTTGTTTCACCACACCACGCATCATCATGCAGAGATGCTGCGCTTCTATCACCACCCCTACTCCTTCTGCATTAATTGGCTCCATCAGACATGCGGCAATCTGCTGCGTGAGCCGTTCCTGTACCTGCAGCCGTCGTGCATAGCAATCGACAAGGCGTGCAAGCTTGCTCACGCCGTATACACGATTGCGGGCTATATAGCCGATATGGCATTTTCCGAAAAACGGCAGCATATGATGCTCACACATACTGTATAGTTCGATGTCCCGGACGATAATCATGTGATTGCATTCTTCCTGGAAAATGGCACCTTTCAATATCTCACAGGGTTGTTGGTTATAGCCCTGCATTAGATATTCATAGGACTTGCGAACTCTTTCGGGTGTTTGCCGCAGCCCTTCACGTTCAGGATCCTCGCCGATTTCCAGCAGTATTTTTTTTATCGAATCTTCCATTACATGCCTCGTAAGAACCAGTGTGTAATCCCTTTCGGGATTTTTGCAGGGCGACCAGAGCCATTAGCCGCGTCAGTCGATCCAGCCCCCAACTCCTCCATAACAACCAGTGTGAAATCCCTGAAACCGAAAAAATACTCGATGGCCCGG
>CAZGVZ010000189.1:4016-6097 GCA_964529145.1 uncultured Fibrobacteraceae bacterium
ATGCAGGCAAGGCGCGTGAGAAGGTCATGCGCGGCCGCTGAATGCAACTAAGCATGCGGCCTTTGCAGTAGGTCGGCTGGAATAAAAAGTTTTTTGAGGTGCCCCAAGGAAATTACGTCAAAAAAATAGATGATTCGACCCGTTGCATACGCAATTTCTGCGCGATATATTTTCAAAGGTAATGAAATGCGCGTGCCGTACGTCCATATGGTACGAACACTCCATAAAGAACCCAAGTCCAAGGAGCGATATTGCAGCACGCATCACCCAAAAGCCGGGCCCCCCGTTCTTCATTCATGCAAGCCATTCTTCTTCTGGTTTTTTTAGTCCTGGGTTTCCTGGGTTACAGGTTTTTAAAACGGGGGGGGATCGCCACCGGGCTTACCTCTTTCATCAATATGGAAACACCCAATATCCGTTCTCTGGAATCAATGAAAGATGAGGATAAAACGGCTCTCCAGCGGCGTTTCGGCGGATTCTGGGTACATGCGACCGACAATCCCGAAGCAGCCATCCAGAAACGGGATTGCCTGGAACTCAACGAAAACGGTATCATATGGCAGGTAATTCAATGGCGGGTCCTCTTTCCCTCCGGAGATACCGGCTGTTATTATCATATTCGCCATGCGTACCTGAACCCCTACGGTGTCGCTGCCGACAAGCGCACGACCGTCTGCGAAGTCCGTACGATCCGCCAGGTTTTCATCGATGAAGATAGGGAAGACACCTGTTTCGGAAGAAGTCAGGTCGATGAATTGTGGGAAACACGCAGGGATGACACTCTTTTTTCCATGAACCGCAAAATATATGTGCCATACAGGGGAGAGCTTCATTCGTTTTTTCCCGAAGGGCAGATCGATCTTATCGACAAACTGCTCATGAATGAATGTGTTCCTGAGATGAACCTGACATATCTCGTGAGGGAACGATTATCAGAGATTTATCGTGATAACCAGGAATCCCGGACATGCGATACAGTACAAATTAAAGAAAACCTGATTGAATATTTCAAGTCTGCATTCGTGGACGAAATGTTCTCATCGATACCCTACTTTCCCACAATTCCAGATTCCATCGGATTGCCCCTGCAGTTACGTTTCGATGGTTCTGTCACTCTTGCATTTTCCAAAAACAGAAGAGCACAGGCGTGTGTCGTTGAAGAGCGGACTTTTCAGGAACTGGAAAAATGGCCATTTCCCAGATGCGATACCAGAGAGATGCCTTCAATCACGTACTCGATGCCGATTCCCGCACGTTGAGATCGATCGTCTTTTCGAAAAATGATTCCTGAATGCGCGGTGTTGAAGTGAATCTTCGATAAGTGAATCCCGTCTCCCGGGAGTGCGGGCAAGCTGCTCAGTTTGGAGAGATAAAAGGACCGATCAGACAAATCCGGCTATTGCGCCGAGGAATCATAATCTGAACCGGACGGGAAATTGCATAAAATCATTGTCGGTAATTACTTTTTAACTATATCCTTAATCGGACGATTCTTACTTACTATGTGAGGCTGCGAACATGTTGTATCGTTGTACCCAATGTATATCGCGTGGAGAAGGCGATGGAGTATAGACGGTGCATTTCGCCGGATATCATTTCCGGTATTCAATAACCTTACCGCGATAGTTCTCCATGACTCAAGTATGAAACCCCCTGAGTCGATCCGGAGATTGGATTGGAGGTTCTGTGAGCAAGATAAACGAGGCTGACCAGATCTCTCAATCCGAGAATTCGACCACTTTTCGTTCATTGTTCACACGGCAGCTTGAAACATTTTCCTCACTGCTGCTTCAGGCTGCGGAGGGGGAAACCATCGACTTTTCCCGATACGAACGTGAATGCGGCGATTTATTCAGGAAACCGATTTCAATTTTACGCCAAAT
The DNA here is from genome assembly GCA_964529145.1 of uncultured Fibrobacteraceae bacterium. Classification (GTDB taxonomy): domain Bacteria; phylum Fibrobacterota; class Chitinivibrionia; order Chitinivibrionales; family Chitinispirillaceae; genus JAFGNB01. Next base: position 5,900 of record CAZGVZ010000189.1, read on the forward strand.
CATCGCACGAAGTACGAAACAGGATTCGTCTGTCACCCGGGAAACCTTATCGCGTTCACCCGATAAACCATGCGGATTCGGAGTGCCGCCGCTCCTTGAAAGCGCCCGTCTGAGTCTTGCTCTATCCAGTGTTACCGATGCAGTTTTTATCACCGATTCCTGCGGTTTGATTGTTTATGCCAATAAAGCCGCCGAAGA
>CAZGVZ010000189.1:6107-7642 GCA_964529145.1 uncultured Fibrobacteraceae bacterium
AACTCTGCGCCCTGTCATGGAAAGAAATCGCGGGTAAACCTGTCTGCGCAGTGGTATCGCTCATGGACGAAACTACGCTGGAACCCTGCAGTTTCAATCCTGAAGAGTTTGATGGAGTTCCTCATGAGCGACGCTGCATACAGGTCAACGGCGAAACTGCTTTTCGCTCGATCGAAATCCGTACTCAGAGATTCGGGACACGGGACGACGAAGAGCCGTGTATGGTATTTATAATGCGCGATCTTTCGCAACAGGGCAGGCTCGAGGAGGAACTCTTCAAGACAAGGAAACTCGAATCAGTCGGCATGCTGGCGGGCGGAATCGCCCATGATTTCAACAATATCCTTACAGGAATCATCACCAATCTCTTTATGGCCCGTATGAGTTCCCACAACAACGAAGAAACCTGTCAGTTGATCGCTGATGCCGAGAAAGCGGCGTTCAAAGCGACGCGGCTCACCAAACAGCTTCTGACGTTTTCCCAAAACGGTGCACCGGTCAAAGAAAGGATCGTTATAAGTCAGTTGATCGAAGAAACTGTCGGATTCAGCCTCAGTGGCTCTAATGTCGATTATCATCTGGATTTGGCCGATAATCTCTGGGAAGTGGAAATCGATAAAGGGCAAATCGATCAGGTGGTCAACAATCTGGTCCTCAATGCCGCTCAGGCCATGCCTGATGGTGGCACTGTGACGATTTCCGCCGAAAACTGTACATTAACCGGTAAAACGTCTTTAGATATCATACTCCCCGGAACCAAGGCGACATTCCGTGAAGGTGATTACGTCCGCATTTCCGTTGCTGATGAGGGACCCGGCATTCCCCGCAAGCACATGGATAAAATATTCGACCCCTATTTCACTACAAAGAAGGGAAGCACCGGCCTCGGCCTTACGTCCGCCTACTCCATTATCAAAAAGCATGGCGGGTACATCAAGGTGGAATCACAGCAGGGGGCCGGAGCCTCATTTACCCTTTACCTCCCTGCGGTTTCCGGAGAAACGATCGAGAATGAAGGAGAACCGGCGGACTGCGTTCCAGACTGCGGCAAGGTTCTTGTCATGGATGATGACGTGATAATCAGGACTGTGGTCGAAAAACTGCTGAAGAAATCGGGATACACGGTGGAATGTGTCACTAACGGGACCGAGGCCCTTCGGTCGTACGAGGAAGCGCATAAACGAAATGACCCCTTTCAGTTCGTCATAATGGATTTGACCATTCCCGGAGGTATGGGGGGCAAGGAAACCGTAGTGAAACTCAAGGAACTCGACAAGAATGCGAAAGTAATCGTTTTCAGCGGCTATTCGACCGATCCTATACTCGTCAATTTCGAGGAGTATGGGTTTGACGGAGTGCTTAAAAAACCATTCAGTACCGAAGAGTTGATGCAACTGTTGAAAACCATCAACACGAAAAACGTTTAAACTCTGTTGACCGAAAATTCAACACGATGTATTTTTTTCTTCCACGCCATGGCAAAAGGTTAGTTTCCCTCATATATTAAATGGCTGTGGGAACTAGTGACCTCTTTG
>CAZGVZ010000190.1:0-7605 GCA_964529145.1 uncultured Fibrobacteraceae bacterium
CTGGACATCATTGTAGAGTCCCGGAGCGGCGATCACCTGAGTGAGCCATGTCCGGCAATTGTCTATCAGAGCGCTTTTCATCTCCTTTTCCGCGAAAAGGAGCGCGAGGTAGTTGAGGAAGCCGACGGAAAACTGACTGACGCTCTGATGGTTAACAACAGATATCCTGGCGCAGTGCTCGGCTAGAAGGTAACAGTAAAGCGCCGTCATCCGGGGGCGGGGGCTCCTGAAGAACAGGTCTCCGATGATTACCTCCACTTCCTCGAGCATCTTTTTCCGTTTCTTGATCGTTTTAGAGAGGAATATCTTGGTTTGATCGTCGAAATTGCTATGGTGACGGACGATCTCCTTCGAATCGGCGAGATTGAAATTGTCGATGTCGATGGATGCGGTCAGACAATCGGCGCAGACTACCGGAAGAGTGCTGAAGTAATCGTAAGGCTCTCCCGTACGCAGCGTGCACTGGGGGAAATAGTCTCCCTCGGGCCAGCTCCAGACATATTCGCTCTCGCTGAGGAGATAGCCGAAAACGTTCGGAGAGCCGCACACACCGCAGGTCGCACGGAACCTGAGATATCCATTTTCTTCATAAGTAAAAGGAAGGTAGTGGCGGAACGCGTCGTCGTTCACCTGATTCTGCAACTCCGAAAGGTTCCCGATGACAGCGATGCGGGCTGTCTCTGCGGAGGCCGACAGCTGGTTTTTCTGAACGTCGCCGGGATTGAGCAGATAGAGCTTGCGTCCCGATGTTTCGAGTTTCCTGCTCACGTTGAAAAGCAGCCGAACGGCGTTGGTGTCGATCGAGGTCACCCCCGACATGTCGATCACCAGATCGCTCTCCCCATTGTCACTGATGAAAGGAGCCAGTGCCGGAGTCAAGGTGGAGAACGCCCCGGTGGTAAGATCCCCCCGGAGCAGGGCGATTGTATAGCCGTTTTTCGAGACGGTTTCGATTTCGATCATGAGCCGGCCCAAGTGAAAAGTCGTGTACCTGAAGGGCGACTTGCATCAGGAGTTTATCATAGAGTGGGATAAGGGTCAAGGCACTCGTGCATTTTCAGCCTTGCCACGGCCTGCCCGGCATGGGATTCACGGACAGGAAGGCTCATCTCCGCAGTGGACGGTTTTCCTCGAGCTTGTGGTGGTAAAAGAAACTTACGAGAACCCTGTAAGGGAAACGACGGCTGTAATCCGCGAGCAGGTTCCCGTAATAATGCAGCGGCCTTGTACTCCTGTCCATCGGGGGAACAGATGCGACCGCGGGCAGCGTGTAAAGAAACCTCTGATCGTCCCTGAGGCGTTCCGCCTGCAGCCTGATCGGCATCTTGAGAGTATCGGAGACGAGTTCCACGGAGGTAATGGCCACCGAAATGCGCATGGTGGGGTCCTCGTCGTCGCTTACCATCGAATAGTAACCGTATTTCTGGCATTTCCGGAATTCCGCCTGCAGTCTGAACCAGATCTCGTCGAAGGTCTTCAGGAGCAGTTTCTGTTCATCCGGATCCCTGGGCCAGCCGGGAAGGTGTTCTATCCGCCCCTCGCTGGTAATGGGTGAGAGGCTCAGCGTTTCATTGACTACAGGTATCGTGGCCGCGACATAGGTCACGATCCTGCCCGAAGGAGTGCACCCGAGAAGAATGCCGCTAGCCGCGGCGAGTGCAAGGATATTTCTCATGGCGTCACAATCAGCTTGAAGAGTTGAGAACGTTTTCCCGCGGCTGAAGATCTCGTGACGATCACAGAATAGGTCCCCGGAGCCGCGGGCGCACCCGAAGCCGTCTTGCCGTTCCAGGCGAACGCGTTCTCCCGAGAGGTCCACACAAGGGCTCCGTCAATCGAATAGATCCGGATCCCGGTGATCCCTCTTCCCTTGAAAAGCAAAAGACCTCCGCTTTGCCGTTCGGAGAAAGGATTCGGAAACATTTCAACCCTGCTACCACCATAATCGTTGGCCGAATCGGGTGGAACGGAGCATACGACAAACATCCCCGAAGAGTTCGGAGACACGCTCGTGTAAACCGGATTTACCGTACCCGGTACATTCCTGGAGACGATTTCCCATATACCCGAGCTGTCGTTCCATTCACACAGGGCGATCGTATCCGGATCCCCTGTAGGAGCTGTCCGGAACGTAAGATTAACTTCCGCGTCTTCACCCCAGTACGAGGGCATCATGAGCGAGTAGAAGGCGCTCGCCTGTGTGTAGTTCTGAGGAATCCCCTGCGTGCCGGCAGGATGCCCGGAGCCGGATTCGATGGAAAGCTTTCCCCGCAGATCCCGTCTGGCTTCGAGACGGAGGTAGACGGAGCTGTTGAATTTTCCTTCGGTGAGCGTATCGGTTTCGATCGTCGATTTCGGGTAGGCGACCGGAAAGGGCTGCAGCAGGACCGACACGTTTCCGGGGTAAATAAGATCGGCGTTACTGAGGATAACCGTAAGCTCCTCCCAGGAGTTCCAGGTAGTTATCCTGCAGGTCGCATTGGTTCGGTTGTCGATATCCACTGGAACGAGTGAATCCCTGTCACGGTTTTTCAACAGCACCGAACCGGAAAAATGCTCTGAAAAGGTGTTGTCGCGACCTGCGGATGAAATCACTATGGAAACAGTATCATGATGGTCATGCGTTCTTGAAAGGGTGATGAACGACACACCGTTACACAAGACGGTTCCGGATACCCTGTCGAGGCCGGAGACCGGTGCGGGCTTGTTGATCGAAAAGGATGAGGCATCAGGTATAAACCGGGTGGAATCCGCGTTTTCTCCGCAATAAAGCGATGCGATATGAAAATTGTGGAGCAGAGCGCGCCAGGGATGTCCCATTTGCTGCGCGACGGTATAGAGATTCTGATGAAATGGAAGCTGGGCCGAGTAATTGCTGAACATCATCGTTCGGACCAGATCGATCCCGCCACCCTGCACTGAATGTCCATAGAGGTATAGAAACAGTATCGAGTTGGTGTAGACGATTCCGGACATGGTGCTGTGACTGAAAAAAGAGATCGCCTCCGGCTTGTTGAAATAGGAGGAGGCATACTGGTGGTAGTCATCGATTGAATCGAACGCCAGCTCTTCCATGGAGACGGCGGCCCCTTCGGTCCAGCTGTAGGGAAAGTGGTCGAGGAATATGTCACTCTGCACATCCCAACTCATTCCGTACTGAATCGCATGAAAGAATTCATGCGCACAGGTCACCCTGATGCCGCTGATCGGGTCCTTGTCATACCCCAGATCGCTCCACTCGCTTCCTTCCCAGGAGTTCCGCAAAGAAATGCTGCTTTTGAAACCCCGCTGCTCGACTCTGTCATGAAGATAGGTTAGAGCGTAGTAGGACTCCTCCTGGGATTCGATAACAACCTTATAACGGTCTGACGTGTACAGTTCGGTTTTATGGATTGGAGGAGCGACGAATCCGAAACGGTCGATCTCCATCGACCAGGAACTGTCCAGCGCAAAAGCCGTTTCATCCACGTAATCCGGAACCCCGTTCGGATCTTCACGACGCTTCCTCCAGTCGGTGGTTCCATAGCCGTACGTATCCGCCGGATCGACTCCGTTGATCCCTGTGGTGGTGTACAGTATTTCGAAATGACCACCCGGAGATTCAAATCGCTTGAAAGAATCGGGCAGCCGGGAGGCCTCCTTATATAATGTACGGAATTCGGGTGAGAGATGATCCCACTCTTTCGCGAGGAACAGCAAAGATTGCTCAGAGGGGCGATGGACCGGTTTCATGTACGCGCGATGGCGGTGACGGCGGGAACGGCGGCTTTCCAGAAAGGAGGTCATGCGCGCTTCGAATTGCCTGAGTTCCGCGGTGCTGTACTTTCGTGATGGGTGAGCATTCTCAATGATGATCCCCCTGGTTTTCCCCTGGAGGAATCCGGGAAAACAGAAGAGCGGGAAAAAAAAAGGCGCCAGTCTGGTCAAATGACGGTTGATATGTCTATTTCTCCGGGGCAAAACTCCGGGGTGATCGGGTACATTCACCCTGGTATCGTTTTTCTTGGTACACATTCCATATTTTCACATATTGCAGATTATGATGCATGGGCTCACAGCGAAAAGGCGATTTCCGTGAAAAACCACCGGTTCCGGAGTACTCCAGAAAAATACTCTTCGGTGTGCGGAATTAAAATCAATCACTTCAGATCTTCCCAAAAAAAAGTTTCAGTGCGCCTCGTCGTCTTCTTGAAACATGGGAGGTACCAAAAAAAACAGGCGTCGTCACGCCTGTTTTTTTTTATGTAGTTACCCATTCAACTCTTCCATACCTCTCGGAATGTGGGGAAGCTGAGAGGAGTGGAGGCACACAAGGGAGGTGCTTGAGTTTCGGGTTTACATTTTTTTTATCGGAAATTTCGGTTCGGGACTTTAATTTTTACCTTAATCGGGATGATTAATTTACGATGAGATGCTCAGCAGCAGCGAGTAGAACGGGTTTTTTAGGAGCGAAGGGCATATCGATCCGGTGATACGCCGGAAGCGGCTACAATCCCGTTATGCCGCTGTCCGCGAAGCAGATCGCGAAAAGGGATCGTCCGATTCAGGTTTTATGTGCGGACGATCGGATCTACCTTCTTTCATTACCGGAACGCCCCGGAAACCCCCGACTGGAAATTTTTGCCTCTCCCTTTTGCAATCCGTTCAGGGAGTCAGCCGGTCTCCTTAGATCGAGGGCTCGCATGATTCCCTTGAGGAAAATGAGTCATCACCAACGGAACGAAAGAAATCCCGGTATACACGGAAGTGTTCGGAATCCCTGAATGCGATCGGAGCGATCACCGGCCTATCGAACGATAGAATAACGGCTTCCGGGCAGCTCATCAGAATCGGGGAGTGAGTCGCAATGACAAATTGTGCATGGCCATCCGCAGCCATTTCACTCAGAAAAGCGACGAATTCGAGCTGCCGTTTGGGGCTGAGCGCGCTTTCAGGTTCATCGAGAAAATATATGCCTTCAAGGGCATACCTGGATTTGAAGAATGCCATGAACGATTCGCCGTGCGACCGCTCGAGGAGCGACCCCCCCCCGAAATAGCCCAGCACCCCCGGATCTCCCGATGCCCATAGATCGATCATTCTTGTCATATGGTCATACGTTTCCGCTGAAAAGAAAGCGCCGGGAACCGGTTTTTTGGTCCAGGTTATACCGATATACCTGTGCAGCTCATTTTCGTACTCGTTGTAATTCTTCCTGGCCCAGCTCTCCTCAGCCCATATATGAATCCCGCATTTTCTCGCCATGGCCCGTAAAAGTGTGGATTTACCGCTGCCGTTTTCACCCGAAAAGACGGTCACTTTCGAAGAAAATTCGACAGTTTTAGTATTCAAAAACAGCGGCACACTGAACGGATACACGGTATGGTCCGGATATCGTTCGCTGTGCAGAGTGAGATTGGACAGGTGCATTGCGGTTCGGTGGCCCGGGTTTAGGCAGGGGATTATTTGGGATACGATCGGTTCAATGCTTATTCAAGGCACTCGCCGAATCCGGAATAAGTTCAGCTAAAAATAATGTCTTCGGATGAAAAATGCAAAAGTCATGCATCTCATGCATCGCTGTCGGATGGGCATTTTACAAAAACCAGTATGGTTACCATCACCTGGTCGATCACTCCGTCCGACCTGTCGTCCCGGATCGCTTGAATGCCCGCTCTTTCATCATACAGTAAAGGACAGGGGCCTGTAAAATCGTCAATAGCTCAAACATCATTCCGCCAAATGAGGGGATTGCCATTGGAACCATCACATCCGCTCCGCGACCGGTCGACGTCAGGACCGGCAAGAGCGCCAGAATCGTTGTAGCGGATGTCATCATGGCCGGCCGAACGCGTCGTATCGCCGCTTCGATCGTCATTCGCCTGATTTCCTGAATGGATTTCGGTGCCTGTCCGGCAAACCGCCGTTCGAGATACGTGCAAATTAGCACGGCATCATCTGAGGCGATACCAAACAGGGCAAGAAAGCCGACCCAGACTGCAACGCTCAGGTTGATCCGGTGTACCTGCATTAAATCACGAAGATTGATACCCAGGAACGAAACATTCAGAAACCAATCCTGACCATACAGCCAGATAAGGGTAAATCCACCTGATGCCGCAACCATGATTCCTGAAAATACCAGTATGGTTGTAGGCACTCGTTTGAATTGAAGGTAAAGGATCATGAATATGATAAACAGGGCAATCGGAATAATAATGGCAAGCCGCTTTTCGGAGCGTACCTGGTTTTCATAGTTTCCCGCAAAAACGTAGGAGATTCCGTCCGGAACTCTCAATTCGCCCGCATCGATTTTTTCCTTAAGGTACGCTTGTGATGCCCTTACGACATCAACCTCGGCATGGCCCGGTTTCATGTCAAACAGAACATAGCCAGTGAGGAAGGTATTCTCGCTTTTGATAACCTGTGGACCGCGCCGATATGCGATATTCGCCATTTGGGCAAGAGGGATTTGAGAACCTTCTTTTGAAGCAATTAAAAGACGTTTGATATCATCCACGCCTGCACCCAGGCCGCGTAATTCGCGAGGATAGCGAACCCGAATAGTGTATCTCTCCCTGCCTTCAACGCTATGGGCGATTCCCATGCCACCCAATGCCACTTCGATAGCCACCTGTACCTGTTTGATCGATATACCATAGCGTGCGATGGCATCACGATCGATTTCGATTTCCAGGTAAGGTTTGCCCACGATTCGGTCTGCATACACCGCAGCGGCTTCCACACCGGGAACCTCTTTGAGGTATCGTTCGAGTCGGAGCCCGAATTTCTCGATCGTATCCAGGTCTGGACCATGGACCTTGATGCCCATAGGCGCGCGCATCCCGCTCTGCAACATGACAATCCTGGCTGCAATAGGTTGCAGTCTCGGTGCGGACGTAGTACCCACTATCCGCGCTTTCTCCACAATTTCCTCCCAGATGTCCTGAGATCGCACTATGTGGTCACGCCATTGGCGAAAGGGCCTGCCATGCCGGTCGGGTACAAGCTCACCGTGACCATCGCGCACAAACTCCTCCCTTCGTGAATCGAATTTGAACCTGAGCCGATTGCCTTGTGCATCCTCGATATATTCCTTCTTGAGATTGATGACCGTTTCGACCATCGATATCGGGGCTGGATCGAGGGGGCTTTCGACACGACCAAGCTTTCCAACTGCGCTTTCGACTTCCGGTATAGCGGCGATCGCCATGTCCTGCCTGCGCAGCACGTCATGCACTTCTCCTATTGATGCGTGAGTCATAGTGGTCGGCATGAACAAAAATGATCCTTCATCCAGCGGCGGCATGAACTCTTTGCCTAGTCCCGGAAAAGCATGCGCCAATGCAGATACCGGCGCGATTCCGTAGGCGGCATCGGGGAGAAGGAAAAAGAGTCTGGAAAACCCGAGCCAGACCATCAATCCGACGGTTAAAAGAGTTCCAAGCGGTATCAGGAAATGTGATTTGTGATCGAGGAAATAGGTGAGCGTTCGCGAATAAAAACGGATGAATCCGTGAAAGAAAAGCATCAGCCCGCCAACGCTCATTATTACAAACAGCAAATTGGCGATATATGTCTTTTGCGCTCCCAGGGGAAGCCAGTCTGCTGTAAGAAGAAGAACCG
>CAZGVZ010000191.1:0-7595 GCA_964529145.1 uncultured Fibrobacteraceae bacterium
ACAACAGTAGTACATGTACATCCCCGCGGGATTATCCCATTTCACCGTCAGATTCGTGAGGCTGTCGGGAATCGTTGGCGTCGTGACGACGGGGTCGTCACCGCCGCGGCTGTTTATGTTTCTGCCGCCTTCGTTGCTCCCTTCGCTCCCGGTATTCGATCCCTGCTGTGTCGCATCCACGTAGAGCGTCGTGCGCGAGATCGCCAGCCCGCCAACCGGCGACGGGACAGTCGTTTCAGCCCATGCGTGTCTGCCCTCTGCCACAACGTCGATCCTGTAGGTCCGCCCGGCAGCGACGATGCAGTTTCCGCCGACATCCCGATACCAGCCCGCCGTTCCGCTGAAGACAAGCGGAAAGGATTCACCGTCGCATGAAATCGTCACCTTCGCATCGTCGATCGTCCTGTCGTAAATCTTGTGAAGAACGGAATCGATGGTGACGATTTCCTGGCTGACATTATCCCATATCGTGATTTCGACCATGGTGTCGACGATGGTCTGAACAAGATAGAACAACCGGACATCGTCGACGGGTCTGCCTGAATACAGATTCGCCTGGATGATGATCGCGTCGCGGCTGTAATCGGTCGGTTCGGTACCGGCGCATGAAAACAGTACGGCAACCGCCGCCATGCAGGACAGGAGCACCGCCCTTGCCGCCATGGGTGCCATTTTTTCCGTTGTCGATCTCATGTTTCACTCCTTTCACGTTCAGAACATCGCCGATAATTGCAATGCCGCATTGGGCGTGATCAACATCGATCGCTTGTCCATCGGTGTATAGGCCACTGTCGACGGGCCGTAACTGCCGATATATGAGGATGTATAGGTTCTTTCGATGATATTCTCGTTGTTGTATGCATTGAAAAGCCCCAGTGTCAGATTGCCCTCCATATGGTTACCCAGACGTACTCTCCACGTAAGGGAGAGGTCGAGACGATGGTAATCGGGAAGACGGTACTCGTTCTTGTCGCTGACGTGCTGGAAGTAATGGGTCGTGGAGCTGTCGATCATAACCAGCTTGTATGTCCCGAGCGGTGCGGTATAGGGCGCTCCGGTTGCATACAGCCAGACGGCACCCAGACGGAGGCTCGTCCATGGCGCAATATCCCATGCAAGGTTGTTGACCAGTTTTATTTCGTGCGGACGATCCTGCATCGCCGGAAAGGGAGTGCCGCTGTTGAATACGGCATAGGTGTTTTCAACCTTGCTCCACGTATAGGCTGCCCATCCGTCAAAGATCAGTTTCTTCGGAGCGAACGGAATCGTCACCTCTCTGGCCTGAAGGAGAACTTCGATGCCTTTGGCACTGCCCGTGCCTTCAAACAGGGAGAGCCGTTCCGGATCGAACGGCTCATTTCCGGTTCCATAGGAGTTCACGCGTTCGGAAATCGTGAGAAGCCCGCGAAAGCGCTTGTAGTACGCCTCCACATCGAAGAGGAAACGGCTCTTTTCCCACGATATGCCGCCGATGAACTGTTGCGACGTTTCGAGCGGGCGCTCGTTCGTCGCCAGGAGCCAGACGAATTTGCTCCCTCCCATGATATCCTCCTGCACGGCCCGGTGAATTTCCTGCGTGTACATTCCCCATGCGCCCTTTACATTCATTCCGGGAAACGGTTTCCACCATCCGCTGACGCGAGGGTCAAACGAAAAGGCGGAGAGCAGTTTGAAATAATAGAGGCGCCCGCCGAGCGTAAGACCCGCCTTGTCACCTAAGGTCAATTCGTCCCTCACGTAAGCGGCCAGTGACACGCCCGTATCGTGACTGGAGACGGGCGTGGGATACCGTCTCATAAAGGACGGTGTCGTCAGCCACTCCATGCCGGTGGTGTCCGGCAGGATCGTATCGCGTTCGTAGCTGACGCTTTTCCTCGAAATTTCCACTCCCGCCCTGATCGTGTTCCAGTCGGACACCCTGAAGGAGTTGTCGAGTCTGCCTGAAATATCGGTTATTTGGTTCGTCGAAGCCATCCATGATACGGCCTCCATGGTGGTGTCCTTCGGACTTGTCGTGTCGGAGTGACGCTCGGATATCGTTTCGGCGCGAAAATATTCCTCGCTTTTTTTATCGGTGAAATCCGAATATGAAAGGCTCAGGTTGCTGGTGACCGCGTCGGACCACCGTTGTTCCCATTCCTGACCGATGCATAAATTGCCCCAGTAGACGGGGGCCTTGTCGTTGATGACGGTCGTGGTTATGGTCGTATCGATACGGGCGGTATCCCGTACTCCCGGGTTTTCCCGTGAGGATCTGACGATCGGAACGACGCTCGAGATCGTCCAGGTGGTATCAAGTGAATTGTCCTGATTGTCCCGGCTTGCGAAGATGGTCGTGGCAAGCCTTCCGCGGGGTCCGAGACGGAAGGCCGCGAGGCCGTTGAAATCCCAGAAACCCAGTTTCGGCTGATAGACGATACGGTCGGTTTCCCCCGGCATCGGAGGCCGTGTTTGGTTGAGTCGGGGATTGTTCAGGGTGTCGGGTTCATGCATCCGGGTGAAAATCCGGTCGAAGAGATCGGTCCGGTACAGATCGGTCATCGAGCGTCGCCCGGCGATCATCACCGTTCCGATGTCGTCGTTGATGACGGGGAGCCGTACAAAGACGTCGCTGCAGAGGAGTCCCGCTCCCACGGCTGCCCGTACTCCTCCAGAATCGTTCTTCATGTTTCTGCCGCTGCTAGACATTTCAACGACACCGGAAAGACGACCTCCCCATTGCGGACCGAAACCACCCTTGTAAAGCGTCACCTCGTCGATCGCCTGCGGATTGAAGGCACTGAAGAAACCGTAGAAGTGATCGACGTAATAGATCGGCATCCGGTCGAGAAAAATGAGGTTCTGGTCGGGGGTTCCTCCGCGCACGAACAATCCTGACGACGCTTCGTTGGTACCGCTCACCCCCGGCAGAAGCTGCAGTGCACGGAAAACATCGGCCTGGCCGGCACCCGGCAGATTGGCGACCAGTTCGGGGGCCATGCTGATTTTGCTGAGGCTTTCGAAGCTTTTTACGTTGTTCCGGCGCGCCTTGACCCTCATCTTCTTCAATTCCAACAAGGATGACGGGACGAGGGCGATCTCGACGGGTTCGTTTTCCCTGTCAGGAGGCAGGGGCAGGCTTGCGGTGTCGTAGCCGGCTTTCGTGACAATCAAGGTGCAGGGCGCGGCTGCCGGAAGAGCGACGGTGAACTTTCCTTCACTGTTTCCCCGGCTGGAAACATTCACTCCCGTGATGGAAACGATCGCCTCCGGAACCGGCTGCCCCGTCCCTTTATCGACCACCCTGCCGGTCAATGTCCGTGTTTGGGTGACAACGGACTGTGCCGTAACGCTATCCTGCCCGGACGATACAACAGTGAGAAGAAACAGTAGCGGCCATACGTCCATGGTAACGGAATGCATACGAGAATCCTTTCCGGCCTCCGGTTATTGTTTCGTTGCGATCATCATGAATCCTGCACCTTTGACCGCTTTTCAACTGCCGGCTTTTCATTCGCGGATCATTACTTCCTGATACATGCGACCTCTGAAGTCAGCCCTTTCAGGGATTATTCGCAATGAAACCATTGGCTCCGCCAGTGGAGTAAGACGACAAATCAGAACGTATGACGTTCTTCCTGTTCAGTCGCGGGCTCCGCCCGCCCCTTAACAAGCCACCGCCTCCGACGGTGGTAATCTGACTGGTATTCAATATAGTGAGAACTATCGGGAACACAACGGGTTAGCCTTTTTTTTCGTACTGAAAACCAGTACAACGGCAATTGAAATTGTCGGATTGCATCACGGCATTCCCTGTAAGGGCTTGTCCGGTTACAGGGTAGGGGGCGACGAAGCGGAGGGGGGCGCCGTATGATCAATGCACCAACAAGGTCTGGTGTACTGACAATTATATGTCTTATTATGTATTGTTTTGTTTAAATGGATATTTAAAGGTATTTTGTTCTAAAAAAAAGCATGACATCATATTTCCGGCTATATTTTCTGCAGTATGGAGCGTATCGAAACCTATACGGATTATCGTCTCTTTCTAAGAGATTTTTATAAGGACCGGAAAAAACGGTTTCCGTTTTTTTCCTATCGCTATTTTTGCCTGAAGGCCGGGCTCAAGTCGCCCGCCATTTTCAAGGAAGTCGTTGACGGAAAACGGAATCTGACCTCGAAAATGCTTCCCCTTTTCATCAAGGGTATGGATCTGAGTCCCATTGATACGAACTATTTCGTCGCGCTGGTACACTTCAATCAGAGCAGAAGCATGGAGGAGAAGACCCAGTATCTGGAGCAGATGCAGGCCGTGAAACGGAAGATTCCGCAGGAGATCGTGCCGATCGACAAGTACGAACTGTACTCGAAATGGTATCTCCTCGTTCTGCGGGAACTCGCCTGCATCATTCCCTGGAAGGGGGATTACGGCATGCTTGCCAGAAGCGTCAATCCTCCCATCAGCAGATCGGAGGCCCGGGAAGGTATAACCTTCCTCGTACAGAAAGGGTTTCTCGAGGTCGGGGAGGATGGCTCCTGCATGCAGACCAACCAGGCCATCACCTCGGGGTCGGAGGTCGCTTCGATCGGAATTCGCAATTTCAACGAGAGGATGACCAGGCGGGGAGCGGATGCCATCCGTACATTTTCTCAGTCGGTGCGTGATATCAGAACAATGATAATCGGGATATCGGCCGAGAGTTATCCAATGATAAAACACGAGATTCGCGAATTCATGGATCGTGTCGCACAGATCGTCGATAACGATCGCGGCTCGGATCGCGTTTACAACCTGGGTGTTCAAATGTTTCCCGTAAGTGATTTCAACGATAAGGCGGCGCCGGATGAAGGTCTGGAATAGTATGCAACGGATGGCGTCACTGTCGCTGTGCGGCTGTTCGCTCCTGCTGAGCTGCATGATGGGCGGTTCGGCGGAACAGGGGAACGCCAGAGTATCCGGAGTGCTCGACGGCGGACCGGGAGGCGACACCGTTTTGAACGTTCGACTCGTCGCCGAAGGGTTCAATCCCTTTGACGGTACCGGCGGTATCGTCTGTTCGACAAAAACCGACAATGAGGGAACCTATGCGTTCGAGAAGGTTCCGTTCGGTTCGTATTATCTTTACGCATACGACGAAGGGCGTGGCTATGTGCTCCTCGACGGTCCTTATGCGTTCGCGGACGAGGAATCGCGTCTGTCCGGAGCGACATTGCGAAAAGCGTCGGTCGTTACCGTTGCCGACGGTGGAACGACCGGAGAATCGTCCGCCGGTTTTTACATCAAAGGCACCTCCGCACCGGAAGCCGTAAAGGTCGATGCATCCGACCTTGTCCGGCTCAACAGCGTACCGGCCGGGACGCACGATGTGATGAAGCACGATCCGTTATCGGAACAAGCGTCGTTCTACACCCGGAATCTCGAGATTTTCCCCGATGATTCGATAATGATCGGTGAGGACAACCGGCCTCCCCGCATACATACCGTTTCCCCGCAATTACCGGAAACCGTTTATGTCGCTACCGCCTGTTCGCTTCAGATGCACGCATCCGATCCCGATTCGGACGATGTGACCTACACACTTCTGACATCCCTGGATTCGGGTACGATGGACATGACAAGCGGTGTCTTTTCCTGGACGCCGACATCGTCGGATGGCCCGCGTTCCCGTATAATGGTAAAGGTCGCCGATCCGTATGGAGCATATTCGGTATTCAGGTGGGACTGTACGGTCATCAACCGGACACAGGCGCCTGCGCCAGAGGCTCCCGATGGCGAATCGGAATGGATGGCGGAATCGACGGCGGTTTACACGGCACAGGGCATCGACTGTTCTGCCTCGGCGGCGTCCTGCCGGTTTTCCTGGGGTGACGGCGACACCTCCGTGTTTTCGGCTGCTTTCTCGGTCGGACATGCCTGGCCGTATCCCGGTACGTACGAGGTCCGCGTGCAGGTACGGTGCGACGATTACGCACAACCGTCGGCGTGGTCCGCACCGCTCGTTGTCACGGTACGGAAAAGCCGCGTAACCCCGGTTCCATTCTTCCCGGATGACATCGATACCGTCTACGGTTACGATACCGTCGTCATTATTGCGGGTGAACGGATCATCGACACGCTTTACGACACCGTTTCCGTAAACGCCCTCCCGCTTTCCTGCGCCTCGTCTCCCTTGTATCGATTGTACCGCAATGGTGAAGCGCTGGGCGGCTGGACGTCAGAAACAGGCTTCCGCTATCTTCCGGATGGCGCCGGAACGGACGAGTTCAGGGTCGAGGCTTGGTGTGATACGGCGAACGCGTTGCCGTCGGACAAATCGGAACCGTATGCCGTTGTCGTCATCCCCGTCCTCCCCTCACCGGAATTCGTCGGAGATTCGCTCTACGATCAGGAGTCGCCGGATACATTGAGATTTCGCATCACGAGTGCGATAACGATCAACGGTGTATCGGTTTTACACCGGGTAAGGGTATATAACAGGGCATTCGCCGTCACGTCCGATAGTACCACCCGTGTCGCCGCCATGTCGGTCGCCGATACCTGTACCGACGCGGAATCGTGCACCGACAGCGCCACACTGTATTTCAATACGTATTCGCCGTGGTTTCGGGGCGGAAACGTCTCCCTCGTGTTGCTGCGACCGACGGATGTATACATGGTATACCTTCAGGCGCAGTTTGCCGGAAGGGTGGCGCCTGATGAGGCGGTCGTATGGATTTCACCGAAATGACGGCCCGGCCCGGGAGCTTGTTTACGGCAGGCGCCGATCCTCATTCGTTATTCCTGGTGTTGTCAGACACCAGTTTTGCTAAGGTTGCACCGTTTTTGCATAGGTCGCGACTGCACCGTTGCAGAACGTGAACGCTTCCGACCACCAGGCTTTTCCGGAGGACCATTTCTGCACCTCGAATTCGGCACCCTGACCGGTGGAGAGCGGGTTGATCGAACCGTTATCGAATGACAGGAACAACACCGTGTTGCCATTGACGAATTTACCGTTCTGGGAACAGATCGGGTGCTGACCGGAGGTGCCGACGGCGGTAACCGTAAAGCAGGGGAATTCGCCCGGAATCACACTTTCATCGACGGTGAAATGGGCGGGAAGACCGTTGACGGTATGCGTCGTGCCGGTTGCCGGTATCGTGATCGTCCTGAGGAGTCCCGAAGCGTCGAAGACATATTCATACAGGGCGCCCCTGTTCGTGTTTTCATTTTCCAGACCGAATTGCTTCAGGATATCCTGCGGTACTCCATGGGTGCCGTCGGGTGTCACCGTGACGGTGAAACCGGTGCCGCCGTTATCGGTGGGCGCTTTTCTGACGGTATACCGGTATTTTCTCCAGAGGATATGGTTTTCGAGAGACTCGAATTGCGTGTCCGGCAGTTCGCCGTCTGCAATTTTCGCCGAGTCGAGGTCGCGTGCCTGTTCGGTCTCGTCGATCGATTTTATCGTACTGTGGTCGATCGGCCCTACCTTGTTGACCTGCTGCTCCTTTCGGCCCGGATGAATACTGGGAGAAACTTGAGTGTGATACCGATTACCGGAAGAAGTGCCGAATGACGTGGGCGGCTCTTATCAAA
This sequence comes from uncultured Fibrobacteraceae bacterium, assembly GCA_964529145.1. GTDB lineage: Bacteria > Fibrobacterota > Chitinivibrionia > Chitinivibrionales > Chitinispirillaceae > JAFGNB01. Next base: position 7,559 of record CAZGVZ010000191.1, read on the forward strand.
GCGGTAAAAAAGGAAACAGTGCTATGCACTGGAGTCT
>CAZGVZ010000192.1:0-7576 GCA_964529145.1 uncultured Fibrobacteraceae bacterium
AGTGCCGAAGGCACTGGATTCCTTACGCTTAAGGAACGGAGTGACAACGCCGTGTCCCCTTGCTGAAAATCCCATGGGGATCACATTGCCCTCTCTTACCGAGGCAGGTAATTGAATACCCCTGGCCCGTTGTTCTCTGAAGGACGCAGAAAGATCCTGGCCCTTTTTGTCAAAACTTGCTGAAAAACTCCCAGGTCGCGGCCTGTGCCCAGTTCTGCGGAGCGTGGCCGCCGTTAAACTCGCAATAGATTACCGGGAAACCCTCCCTGCAGTCCTGGTACTCCACGCAGGGACTCGGGTCCACGGGTTTTGTCGTATTGCTACATCCGTTCTTTGCGATAAAATGTTTCAGCGCTGTACATAGCACTCCTCCGTGTCTGGTGCGAATCGTTTTATGGCACGACCACCATGGTCCGTCCGGTCAGCCGCCCGGCTTCCACGCTGCAGCAGTATGTCCCCGACGCGATCCCGCCGAGTGGAAATTCCACGGTCTGCAGTCCGGAGACGGACAGCCGGCGTTCGGAGGTGAGCACGGTCCGGCCGGAAACGGTCGTCAGATTCAGGGTGACGCGAGATGGCTGATTCAGCAGAATGGACAGGGAGATCCGTCCGTTTCCGACGAACTTTCCGAGAAGCCCGGAGGGCGATGTTCTCGCGATGGTGAGCGGTTCGGCAAAGACCGGCAGGTCGAAGAAATTGTTTTCCTTCATCGCCTCCCAGAACGCCTCGGCGGTAGCCGTGCCGCCCGCGGGGAGACAGTGGATGCCGTCCTGCGTATACTGGCTGTAATGACCCGCCCATACCGGCCGTAAATCGACCAGGAGAACCTCGGGATCCGTCACGTTGGCCATCACCTCCGAAACGACTTCGGCCCACACATCCTGGTTCCTCTTCAGGGTGGCCCAATTGTTCCCCTGCGGATCGGGGTAGATCATCCAGAGGAGCTTTTTCGTGCCGCCTTTTTTCATTTCATCGAGGTATTGCATCAGCGTGTTTTTGCAGTTTTTAATGAGAGAGCACTCTGCGGTAGGATTGCTACCGCATGTCCCGGAAAAGTCCATGAGGTCGATTCCGCCTCCGTCGGAAATGAGGTACACCGGCTTGGGATTGCAGTTTTTGTAGAGGTTCAAAATCTGTGAAATGCTGTACCCCGATTTCGCGATCTGCCGGAAACTCTCGTTTTCGCCTATAAACCCGTCGGCCCTGGCCAGACGTGAAAGTTCCGAGGTGATGTTCGAAGCCTCGAAAAACGATTCGCCGTTGGCGACCAGGTCGCTCGCATTGATTTTTGTGACGTGCTCCTGCGCCCGAACGGCCGGGCCGGTAACAATAATTGCACTTGTCAATAAGCTGAAGATAAAACCATCGATATGACGCATACCATGCCTCCTTGTGTAAAAACGTTTTTATTGATCGAAAGTAGTTGACAATTAGCTTGGTTTGCCTGCCGCCGGCCTGAAGTTCCTCCTCACCAGAACACGACCAGCCGGTCGTCGGGCTGCTGATTCATGAAACACAAACGCACCCAGTCGGAACCTTGCGCCACGCTCAACACGCGTACTTCGTCGATGGAGCCCCTGAAATGGTTGTAGCCCGTGCCCATCGGGCCTACCGGGGGAAGTGTGACTTCCTCCGCGAACCTTCCGATAAAGAGATCGTTCGAGCTGTTTCTGGCGATCTCGTTCCACCATGTATCGACCGTGCTGTCTACGAGTTCGCCGTTGCAGTAGATGTACTGCCGGTCCCCCTGCCTCACACCGGTGAGCAGCACCCACTCTCCGCTCGAAGCGGGGGCTGTGGAAGTCTGCCATTTGTCTGTTTCCCCGAACTCGACGAATTCCCAGAGCGGTATGCCGGAAGGTACGCTCTTCGTGATATAGGTGGACCTGAGATAGTACTGCTCGTACCCTTTCGAGACGATGCAGTGCGACGTATTGTCGAACGTATCGAGGTGTACCCAGGCACTGACCGTATAGTATCCGTTTTCCGGAAAATCCAGTGCGCTTTGCGCGGTGTTAGGCATCGTGAGGTAATTTCCGACGCCGTCGAACGCGCGGCAGCCGCCGATCGCTCCCTCGGCTGACCGCGGCCTGGAGTCGCCGGGAGAGTCCCCGTCGTAGCCGTTGATAGTAGCGTCACGTACCGGTCCGTTTTCGTCGTCACCGAGGTGCCACACGCCCTCAAATCCCGCGGCTGTATCGAAAACGTCCCCGGCGTTCGAAACTGCCCGGGCGTCCGAATTACCCCAGAACATCGTGATCGACTGAACGGAGTCGTCTCCGTAAACGGTGTCGACCTTCACCCATATTTCGGCGCGACCCGCGGCCTCGTCCCACCGTTCGATTTCGAAGGCGAGCGAACCGCCGTCGCTTCCGGTGAAAAGAAGGTCCTTTCCGCCTGCGGCGGCCTGCGCAAAATCGAAGTGACCCCCTTCGAGCCGGATCAGTACAGGGAAGTCATACACGTTTCCGGCCACCCCGGCTCCGCTCGATGAAGTGTTGAGAACGATTCGACGGTTGAATTTCCACTCCGGGTTGAGAATGGTCACTGTGTCATCCGGCCCGACAACCACTTCGTCGCGTAGAATGTTGCGTTTCTCTCCTGAAGATGTGGTCAGGATTACCTCGTGTATCCCGGCGGGCGGCACGCCACTGAGAAACGCCGTACCGTCGCTCCCGACCGGAGAGAAAACATCGGTCCCAGGGATGTATAAATAACCCTCTTCATCCGGAGCTCCTGACGTAAAAAGGGTTGCGATCGAACCGGACCTGTCGATCGTCGCAGGGGGAAGCGCCGTGATGGAATCACCGGTAACTGCGACATCGCGGACCATGGTGCTTAACGGCGCTTCCCGGTCGCGCACCAGAACCGTATAGTTTCCTGAAGCGACACGGCTGAACCGGAACCGTCCGTCTCCATCGGCCGTATCGACGTAACACTCCCCCGCTCCACCGTCTGCGACCGGATCAAAGTCTTCCGGAAACAGCGTGACTACGACATCGGCCGCCGGCGTGAGATCTCCGTTACGCACCGATCCGGTGACGCCGTTCGTGGTTTCTGTGGTCGCTCCCGCCAGGTCGCGGCTGCACCCGGTCGGAAGCCACGGCAGAATCCCCAAAAACGTGTAAAGGAGGAACGGGCGAAAGCGCCTCATCTCGAACCTCCTTTGATGTTCGTAAGTGGAAAGAACTGAATATTGAGCTGATAGGTGCGGTCGGAATCCGGACGTTCATTGACGAAGGTTATGATCGAACGCCGGAACTCGGTGATGCGCTCGCGGATCTCCTCGAATTCCTCGGTGCTTATGTTCATGGTGATGGTCGAGACGTCGCGAAGGGACCGGTCATGGCGGTCGATGGATTCCCGCGAGAGACGGATGGTCTCTTCCTGAAAAGCGGTTATCGCCGGAGAGCGCCACTCCTCTCCGGTAGTGATCGCAGTATCGGTCAGTCGGTAGCGGCCATCGTCGCATCTCCGGATGAGATCGAGTTTTTCCAGAAGCTGAACCGAAGCGCGCGCTTCCTTCGCCGATATCTGCGGAGAGAGCTGCCGCCCCAGGAGGGCGAAATCCCCCTTGAAATCGAAATACTCCAGCACCGACCTTACGACCGGATGATACCAGGTCCGGAAATATTCATACTGTCGCTCGAGAAGGCACCGGCTATTGACATATCTGAGGGAGAGGAGCTTCTCGAAAAGAAGCTTGCCCTCCTTTTGCGACCGAGCCTTGCCGAAATGGACAAGCGCATGGAAATACTCCGCTTCGTTTCCGGAAAGACCGCAGAAACCGCTGACCCGGGTAATCGATTTCTCGGAAAGGTGACGGGATCTGAGCATCACCTTGAGCAGGTAACTCGGGTCGATTCCCACTTTATCGCCGAAGTACCGGTACGAAAAGAAACCGTGCCGCTCCTTCTGCTCCTCGTAGAAATCCTTGAGAAAGCCGCGATACTCGAGATACTCATAGACCGATTTCATCCTGCAGCCCACTCCTCTGCCATCAATCATACCGTATAGTGAAGAATATAACGATATCCCTATCGGCCTGCTCAATGAATGAATAAAAAGTCTGGACATGAATGTCCACAGGAGTGGCTTTATTATGCTTATTTCGAATGTTACGGGGGAAACTATGAATTTTTACTGATTTATCCTGTCCACGGCAGGACCGCATGTCTTACAAACAAAAAAGACACGGCCCAAAGGCCGTGCCACACAATCAAAACGCCTGAAATGACCATGTCATGAACTCGTCAGGACGCGCTCACCTCTCACTCTTAAAAAGGCAGATAGCGATCCTCTGAAACGTAAGGTCCCCTGTAGCGCAGGAAAAGCGGAGAACCGGCCGGCGGCAGCGGGTATGTCCCTCCGGCTCCGAGTTCGGTTACCGGAACGACTGTTTTACCGCTGAGAGTCACTATATGGAACGACAGCGTCGATGCGGAAGGATTCCGTAAAAACCACACCGATCCGCGAGCGAAGATCTGCGGCCGCTGCAGGATGGCAGGCGTGTTCACGGTTGCTGAAACGGGAGTCGAACCGAGCGTCAGAGTTGCGCCCGCGGATGGCTGTACCGCGGATTCGACCTCGGACGCTTCCATTTTCAACGAGAGTACATAGGGCGGAGTGAATACCGAACCTTGATTCATGGAGATATTCTTCGCCGTTCCGATGTTGCCGACCGATTTGAACGCCGGCGACGGGCTGCCGTCGAAAATGTTGATCGCGCTGCCGCTGCAGTTGAACACGTTGTGCTCGATAAGCATCTGGATGTCGACTCCCGGGCCGCAGGCATACGAGGCTTCCCTGGAGGTGTACAGGTTGTTGATCACATGGACTTTTCCCGACCTGCCGCGGGGCATGCGCTGATCGACCCGGTCGGCCCACCAGCAGAAGGCATAGGTGATGTTGAGCTTTCCTTTGTCCCCCGCGACGTTGTCGTCACTGCTGATGAGGTTCGAAAAACGGTGCTCCTTCGCGTAACTGTACCAGAATTTGCACCAGGTTACAGTAACGAAATCAGCTCCCTTGGTAATGTCGCAGTTGCCGTCCTGCCCGTCGGAAATATCGAGATGGTCCAGCCAGACGTGGTGCGCGTTGTTGAGAATTCCTACCGCGTCCGGGCCCGACTTGCATGCCTCGTAGGAATCGCACCTGTCCCCCTGCACGGCGAAATTCCGGAGAATGACATTGTTCGATCCGGAAACCTCGACGCTTCCCCTGATGAGCACTCCGGGCTCCCTGCCGACGATCGTCTTGTCGGAAGCGACCGAAAGCTTCCCGGTGTAGGTTCCTTTGGAAACGACGACGATCTTTCTCCCTGAAGATTTGGCTTCCGATTGGAGCCGCGACATGTCGTTGACGGTCACTTCCGTTCCTCCGGTCCCGCCGCCGGTACCGCCCGCCTGCGATGCCCACCCCTCGGGCGTATCGGTCAATGAAAAACAGAATCCGGACGAGGCCGCCAACATCATTACGACCGCCATGCCTGAAATGCGATTCATAGGATCTCCCGCTTTCCAGTTTAACTTGAAAGGTATGATTTCACCGGTCGCTTTCGCGAAACCGGGCGGACCGGATGGTGATCCAACGGATCACGTCCTGATGCATCCAGCCATGCCGCTGCCGTTAAATCTGCATTCGTACCGGATTTTTTATATTTTATTAATAATATAGATAATATTTTCAGAATCGGCATCCGGGGCTGTATTATCATCATCTCATATGTCTCCTTTGTCATTATACCATGTTTTTTCTACTCCAATCAGTTCCCGGCATGCCGGTGTTGAAAGCGGGTATTGTATGGAGTCGTTACCCTCGTCCCTTAGAAAGTTCAACGGATTACGGAGTCCACGGACCGGCGGATTGTTCCGTGGAATTTTCGGGATAGTAGCCCTGTACCGAGATCCGTGCCGGATCGCGGCCGTATGCACCGTCGTGACCATAGCGTCCGGATTCTCATATGCGACCGTAAGCGTGACGAACGTTTTTTCTAACCATGCCGTGCTTCAGCGCGGAATGGCGATTCCCGTATGGGGTAAAGCCTCACCGGGCGAGAATGTAGCCGTATCCATCGGCGACCGGACGAAAAACGCGGTCACGCCGTCGAGCGGCGCCTGGAAGGTGAATCTCGACCCGATGGAAGCGGCGGGGCCGCTTACCCTGACCATCAGGGGAGAGGACAACACGATCTCCGTGACCGATGTCCATATCGGTGAAGTGTGGCAGGTAGCCGGTCAGTCCAACATGGATACGCGTGTGAGCTTTTTTTCCAATCTGGCCGACTCGATCAAAACGGCGGATTATCCGCTCTTGCGGTATTTCACCTTGCGTCAGCCCGGTCAGACGACCGGCGGACGAAATCCGTGGGTCGTTGTCGCGCCCTCTACAGTCGGAGAACTTTCGGCGATGGGATATTTCTTCGGAAGGGAGATACTCGAAGCCGTTCCCGGCGTTGCGGTTGGGCTGGTGGTTACCGCCGTGGGAGGAACCACGATCACCCAGTGGATGGATCCGGTGACGCTCGAAGCGAATCCGGAAATCACCAACTCCGACAAGGGCGATATGTGGGACCTCTGGGTCTCTCCCGCAGTCGGATACGGTATCAAGGGGACCATCTGGATCCAGGGAGAACAGAATTGCAACGCGTCCGATGCGCCGGTCTACGGTGAACGGTTCAAACTTCTTGTCGAAGGGTGGCGGGCCGCCTGGGGACAGGGCGACTTTCCCTTCTATTTCGGACAGTTGTCGAGCACCTCTGGAACGGCCGGGCCGAACGATGTCAGCAATGTCGCCCGGGTCCGGGAGGGGCAGCGGCTCGCGCTTTCTCTTCCTCACACCGCCATGAGCGTAAATTTCGACATCGGCAAAGGAGACTGGCACTATCCCGACAAACCCGAGGCTGCCAGGCGTCTGTCCCTGCCCGCGCAAGCGCTCCTTTACGGAGAAAGCGGCCTCGTGTACTCCGGGCCTCTGTATACCGGGAGCATCATTGACGGAAACAAAATCAAACTGCTGTTCGACCACACCGGGAGCGGTCTTGTCGCCAAAAACGGCGACCTCCGGGGATTCGCCATCGCCGCGGCCTCGGGTTCCTTCGTCTGGGGCGACGCTACGATCAGCGGCGACACGGTGATCGTCAGCAGCCCGTCGGTCGCGAGCCCCGCCCGCGTGCGGTACGGCTGGTCAAACGTACCGGCGGCATCGCTCTTTAACAAGGAAGGACTGCCGGCATCCCCATTTACCACCGAGAGCCCCGACATGCCGACCGCGATTATCCGCGATTCGCGGACCGCTGCACCGCATTTTCACCCGGTATACGGACCGGAGCGCGAAGCGCTTTACCCGATCAACGCACTGGGGAGGCGTACTTCCGGTCTTTTCGGCGCCGCCCGGGTGATCTGGCGTGGGGCGGGTGCGGCTGGGACCGTTCATTGGGGATCACGAAAGATACCTTCATATCATGCCGGGGGGGAGCCAACGTATGAACGCCACAACGACTGATTTCAGTGGGAGAGCGAAAAAACGGCTCCGGACGCTTCCGGGTTGGCCCGTAGTGTCCGTATCCTTCCTTGTA